>JANPNJ010000515.1:0-2128 GCA_031427395.1 Burkholderiales bacterium | reverse complement strand
GATCACCGGATAAATCGGCGCAGCGATAAACGGGCGGGCACTCTGCGTGTCGGCGGCATCGACCGGTGCATAGACCGGCTGGGCAAAACGTGTCATCAAATCCGCGCACACATGCCCGCCCGCCGAAAACCCCATCGCGCCGACACGCCTGGGGTCAAGCCCCTCGGCGGCGGCGCGATGACGGATCAGCCGCATCGCCCGTTGTGCGTCTGCCAGGGCAACATTGGCGCGATCAGGCCAGCCATCGCCAGGCAGGCGGTAAAACAACACAAACACTGTGTAGCCGCGCGCGGACAGCCAGTGCCCCAGCCCAAAGCCTTCTTTGTCCATCACCACCCATTTGTAGCCGCCGCCGGGCATCAACAATATTGACGCGCCATTCGTACTATTCGCACCATTTGCAGCGTTCGCAACATTCGGCCGGAACACCACCAGCCGCGGGCGCGAAATGCCGAGCACGGCACGATCCTTGAACGATTGACTGGTGCTGCGCTCGTTGATGGTTTCGACCAGCGAGCGACCCGCGCGTTGGTCGCGTTCCGCCAAACCCGGCGCACCATGCGGCCACAACATGATGTGTTCAGTTGGGTCGGGCAATATCGCGGAAAATTTTTCCTCAGAACGGGTCTGGGGCACCTGGGCAAAAAGACGCGGCATCGCGGTGGAGGCGAGTGCCGCGATCAGCCATTTTCGGCGGGTGGGGATGGTTGGAATGGTTGGAATAACGGGCATGGTGGTTGGCGGAAAGCTTATGGTGGCGCAGCCGCCAGTCTAACCATTCCGCCCACTTATGCCCCAACTGCCGCCGCTGCCACCACTAACCCGCACTCCGGTTGGCGAGAAGCCTGGCATCCACCAGCCGGACGATTTCATCAACAACGGCATTGCTCATGCCGCGTTGTGCCGCGACAACTTGCACCAGCCGGTCCACCCGCTCGATGTTGTGCGCGCCACCAAACAGCGCACGCGCTGCCGATGACGGATTGGCCAGTCCCTGCGCCGCGGCGGCGTATTTTTCAAACGGCACCAGATCACTCTCAGCGGCACCCAGCGACATGCACAGTTCGGCGACCCATTGATAGACCGCGCGCGATTCGTCGATATTGCCGTGCACCGCATCCCGGATCGGGCGCATCGCGTCCTGCTGTATGCAGCGGTAGTTGCCGCACATCAACATGCTCCATTTGGCCAGCGGCACAAATACCGAATCATGGACTTTCAGTTTCACCGGAAGCGAAATCATGTTGCCGCCGTCATTGAAACGCACCGCTTCGATATCCGCCGCCATGGTGCGCAACATTTCGGTGTGTGACTCCGAGGCAAACCGCGCCGCCTTGAAATTGGTCGGCAGGCGCACCTGCAACACATTGATTGTTTCCTCCGGCGGGCGGAACGCCTGCGGGTCCGGGCTGCATAGGGTCATCAGAGCCGGATCAAATTCATCCCACACGGCAGGCTCGGTGAAGCAGGAACGGCAATCCGCCGCCGACACACCCGGAATCCGCGCCATGTACGGCAGCGGCGGCATATTCATGATGGACATGCACGGCACGCCCGCTTTTGCCACGCGCGAGAGCAACGCGCGCACGGCGGGGGAACCATACTGCGGCTCCTGCATGGCCAGCACCACCAGATCAAATGCCGCAGGATCCGCCGTCTCCGCACCCGATGCGAAGAGCTTGCCAGGCGCGTGGCGCGAGCTGATTTCAACGAGGCCTTCACGCCCCTTCACCGGCAGCCGGACAATGGCACCGTCGCGGTTGAACGCCTCCACCTCCGCCGGCAAGCACACCAGCGTGACATCGTGCCCCGCCAACAACAACTTGGCACCCAGCAGCGAGCCATACGACGCACCCAAAATCAATACCTTGTAACCCATGATGTTCCCCCTATGTGAAGTGATCCACCGATCAGAAGGCACATTGGTCAGGGATGGTGACCGTGTGCGCGCTGCCGTTGGTAGAGGGATGCTAGTAGGTTGGTGGCGGGGTAACAATCAGGACAGGGGGAAAAGCGGCTGATACTTTGCCCAAACACCATCATGAACAGCAGCGTCTGGATCAAGGGTGCGAACACGGTCTGCGCCCCGACCTTGATGAAACGGCTGATCTCGCGGCCGATCAGCGTC
>JANPNJ010000514.1:0-3143 GCA_031427395.1 Burkholderiales bacterium | reverse complement strand
GAGCGGGTGTTGGCGCCGTCGTGTTGCCGCCATCCGGCCAACAACATGGAAGTCATGACCGATTCGCCGCGTGCCGTTCACTCGCAAAAAATGGTGCTGGAATTGCTCGGTGCCGATGCGCCGGCAAAAAATCACAAGCCGCAGGAAAACGAGCTGACCCAGTGGTCGGCGAAATTGGGTGTGGGGCAATCACGTTTTGCCGCCCGCCGCCAGCCCGCCGCCGATGTTTCGCATCCGGCCATGAGTGTCAATCTCGATGCCTGCATCCAATGCACCCGCTGCGTGCGCGCCTGCCGCGAGGAGCAAAACAACGATGTGATCGGTTATGCCTTTCGCGGCGGGGAATCAAAAATCGTGTTTGATTTTGACGACCCGATGGGTGCCTCCACTTGTGTGGCCTGCGGCGAATGTGTGCAGGCCTGCCCCACCGGCGCATTGGCACCGGCCAAAGAAGCCTATGCCATTGTTGCCGACAAAAAAATCGACAGCGTGTGTCCGTATTGCGGGGTCGGATGCCAGCTCACTTACCACGTCAAGGACAACACCATCGTGCGTGTCGAGGGCCGCGACGGGCCGGCCAACCAATCACGGCTGTGTGTGAAGGGGCGGTTTGGTTTTGATTACGCGCACCACACGCAGCGTTTGACCATGCCATTGATCCGCAAGGCGGGTGTGCCCAAGACGGCGGATTTTCGCATCGATCCGGACAATTGGCGCGACGTGTTCCGCGAAGCCACATGGGAGGAAGCACTCGATTTGGCCGGCGGCACGTTGGCAAAAATCCGCGATCAACACGGGCCTAATGCTCTTGCCGGTTTTGGTTCGGCAAAAGGCTCGAACGAAGAGGCCTATCTGTTTCAAAAATTGGTGCGCACCGGCTTTCGCACCAACAATGTGGACCACTGCACACGGCTGTGCCACGCCTCCAGTGTGGCCGCACTGCTCGAAGGTGTCGGCTCGGGCGCGGTGTCGAACCAGGTGAGTGATGTCGCCCATGCCGAGGTGATATTTGTCATTGGTGCCAATCCAACATCAAACCATCCGGTGGCCGCCACCTGGATCAAAAACGCCGCCAAGCGCGGTGCCAAGCTGGTGGTGCTGGATCCGCGCCGCAATGATTTGCACCGCCACGCGTGGCGCTATTTGCAATTCACGCCGGACATGGATGTGGCGATGCTCAACGCCATGATTTACACCATCATCGAAGAAGGCTTGGTCAACCAAGATTTCATCCGTGACCGCACCAGCAACTACGAGGCGTTGAAAGAAAACGCCAAGAATTTTTCACCCGAAAAAATGGCGCCGCTATGTGGCATCCCCGCCGAAACCCTGCGCGAGGTCGCACGCGCCTACGCCACCGCCAAAGCCTCGATCATTCTCTGGGGCATGGGCATTTCGCAGCATGTACACGGCACCGACAACGCACGTTGCCTGATCGCGCTCACCCTGATGACCGGCCAGGTTGGCAAGCCCGGCTCGGGTTTGCATCCGCTGCGCGGCCAGAACAACGTGCAGGGCGCCTCCGACGCGGGGCTCATTCCAATGATGTTCCCCGACTACAAACGCGTGGACAACCCCGACAACCACGCGCGTTTTGAAAAACTCTGGAACACCACACTCGACAACAAGCCCGGCCTGACCGTGGTCGAAATCATGGACGCGGCCTATGACAAAAAAATCAAGGGCATGTATGTGATGGGTGAAAATCCGGCCATGTCCGACCCTGACGCCAACCATGCCCGCGCTGGCCTCGCCAATCTGGAAATGCTGGTGGTGCAGGATATTTTTCTCACCGAGACCGCCTATCTGGCCGACGTGGTGTTGCCCCGCTTCGGCGTGGCCGGAAAAAACCGGCACCGTCACCAACACCGATCGCATGGTGCAGCTCGGCCGCCGCGCGTTGGACATGCCGGGGGAGGCGCGCCAGGATTTGTGGATCATCCAGCAATTGGCCAACCGCCTCGGCCTCGATTGGCAGTACCCCGGCGAGGAAAGCGGCGTGGCAGCGGTTTACGAGGAAATGCATATCGCGCAGGATTCGATTTCTGGCATCACCTGGGATCGGCTCAACCGCGAATCGAGTGTCACCTACCCGTGCAAGGATGACAATGATCCCGGCCAATCGGTGGTGTTCATCGAGCAATTCCCGACCCCCACCGGTCGCGCCAAATTTGTGCCCGCCGATATTATCCCCGCCAATGAGCGCCCGGATGATGACTACCCGTTTGTACTCATCACCGGCCGCCAGCTCGAACACTGGCACACCGGATCGATGACCCGCCGCGCGAGTGTGCTCGATGCACTCGAGCCCGAAGCGGTGGCCAGCATGCATCCGCTGGACATGCGCCGTGTGGGTGTGGTGGGTGGCGAGTGTGTGACAGTGGCATCGCGGCGTGGCGAAATCGGCATCAGCGTGCGCGCCGATGAAGGCACACCGGTGGGCAGCATTTTCATTCCGTTCGCGTTTTACGAGGCGGCGGCGAATATGCTGACCAATCCGGCGCTCGATCCGTTCGGCAAAATCGCTGAGTTGAAGTATTGCGCGGTCAAGGTGACCCGTGGCGGCGCGCCGCTGGCGCTGTCGAGTTATGGTGGTGGGCAGGCGTTTGAGCCTGCGGTGGCGTGAGGTTGCGCTTTTGGTAACCGCCGATGGACGCCGATGTGCGCCGATAAAAGCCGATGATTTTTTGCATCAGCCATCAATGTATGACCTGTCATTCCGAACGGCTTTAGTCTTTAGCCCCGGACTTGATCCGGGGGAGGAATCCCATCCGCACAAACGGGAAATCAGGATAAATGTGCGTTGATAAATTTCGCCAACCGATAGGGATGGGATGCCTCGTCGCACGATAAGACCGTGCTCTGTCACATGACAGTTCAAGAGGTTTTATCGGCGTGTTTCGGCGTTGATCGGCGGTTTCAAACCCACCCGGAATTGCGCTAGCATTTGGCCATGACAACACCCAATTGGCCACCCAGCCTGTGGAACAAAATCCAGAAGCGTTTTACCGGCGTTTTGGTTTTGCGCGCACCGGCGAAGTCGATGATGGCGAAATCGTCATGGCACGCAAGCTCGTGTAGCATCAGGCGCGGGTGTTGGCAAATATCAACATGGTCTGTTCATAGACAAGGACAAGGACAAG
>JANPNJ010000513.1:0-1998 GCA_031427395.1 Burkholderiales bacterium | reverse complement strand
TGAAAAAGGTTTTATCGGCGGTTATCGGCGTCCATCGGCGGTAAAAACCCCCAACTAATACTGCCGCCAAGGCAATCCGCGGAATTTCCATCCGCCATGTGTGGTGCGCCGCCCGGCTTCATTCGGGTCGCCTTCAAAGCCTTCGGTGATGTTGTAGGCCACCAGCCCCAATTCGGTCGCGCGTTTGGCCGAGGCAATCGAGCGCACGCCCGAGCGGCACAGCATCACCAGCGGTTTGCCCGGCAGGGTGGCGGCGAGCGCCAGAATCTCCTGGTCGTAGTTGGGGTTGGGCACCATGCCCGGCCATTGTTTCCACGCCACCACGGCCGCACCCGGCACATAGCCGACCCATTGGCGCTCGGCATCGGTGCGGATGTCCACCAGCAATGCGTCGCCACTGTCCCACCACGCATAGGCGGTGGCGGGGGACACATCGCCCGCATAGTCTGGCGCGTCGCGCACCACCCCATCGGCCATGGCATCGGCATCGTGGCGGCTGCCCAGCCAGCGGTTGGCTGGCACGGCGTCGTCGATGCGCCGGGGCTTGGGCAGATTGAGCGCGCCCATGGTGGCGACAAATTCGGCCTCGGTTTTGTTGGCGATGCGCGGATTGTGGGCGCGTTCCTGGGCAATGGTGCTGGAAGTGTTGCCGTTGTAGTCGTGGCCGGGCCACACCTGCGTGGTCGGCGGCAAGGCAAACAGCACCTGGGTGATCGAGTGGTAGAGCAGCTTGGCCGAGCCGCTCTGGAAATCGGTGCGGCCACAGCCATTGATGAGCAGGGTGTCGCCGGTGAACACATGGTCGCGCCACAAATACGACATACTCCCGGCGGTATGCCCCGGCGTGTGCAACGCCTTGATGCGCTCACCGCCGAATTCCAGCGTGTCGCCGTGGTTGAGGGTGGTGGCGGCGGCGGTTGCCACGTCGCAGGCAAAGGGCACCGCCACTTTGGCGCCGGTGTGTTCCACAAGCTGCGCGGCGGAGGTGATGTGGTCGGCGTGGACGTGGGTTTCGAGCACCCATGCGAGGCGCGCGCCATGGGCCTTGATGGCATTGAGGTCGCGCTCGATCTGGCTGTCCACGGGATCAATCAGCACCGCCTCGCGGCTTGCCGCATCAATCAGCAGATAGGTGTAGGTGGAGGATTCGGAGTCGAATAATTGGATGGGCTGCATGTGGGTATCCTGTGGTGGGTCAGACGAATTTGGCGAGAAAGGCGGACACGCCGCGCGGCTCGACCTGGCCGTGTTCGATGGCGCAGCCGGCCATGGCGAAAAACGCCTTGTCCAGCGCCTTGCGCGCGGCGGTCAATTGCTGTGCCACCTGCTCGCAGGGCTGGCCTTCCTCGATCAGGCGGATGACAGCGCGCACTTGTCCCTCGGCGCGGCGCAGCCTCGACAACAGCGCACGGGTTTGTTCGGGCGGGATGCCATCGGTGCGGGATGGTTTGGCTTTGGGGGTTTTGGTTGGCATGGGCGGGATGTGGATTGCAATTTGGTTTGGATAGGGGTAATATACTACCGGTAGTATATTTTTCAAGTGTTTTTTCTGCCGCCAGGGTGGCGGCACTGACAAATCACATACGTTTGAAAGGCGAAACATCATGCACAGTTGGTTGTTGTCATTCATTGGCGGGATTTTGATCGGCACCGCGGCATGGATCATGCTGGCGGGGCTGGGACGGGTCATGGGCGTTAGCGGCATTGTCGCCATGGTCATGACCCAGCCACGGCAGAGCTTGTGGCGCCTTGCCTTCCTGATTGGCGTGATCGGCGGCGGCGTGCTGTTTGCCAAGCTGTTCAGTGTGTCAACCGCCAATGTGGCCACCACGCCCTGGCTGCTGGCGGCGGGATTGCTGGTTGGCTTTGGCACCGTCATCGGTAGCGGCTGCACCAGCGGCCACGGCGTGTCGATGGCGAAGGCAATCCCCTGGACCTGTACTGACGCTCATGCACGAAAGCGTGGGGAGCAAACAGGATTAGATACCCTGGTAGTCC
>JANPNJ010000512.1:0-2281 GCA_031427395.1 Burkholderiales bacterium | reverse complement strand
TATGACGATGTTGACGAGCGCATCTGGCCCGTGGCCAAGCGGTCTTTGCTGGCGCATGTGGAGCGGATACGCGGTATTGAAAACACCGCATAAAGCGCGATGTGCATCAACCCAGCAACGGATGTCGCCGCGTTCTTATTCCGTCTCCAAATCATTTGCGTCTAGGCGCGAAGCCGCAGGCCGAAGTTCTTGCACCGATTTTGTTTGCAAGACCGGCTGCGTGAAAAATTTCCCGAGATGCCCTGCTCTTGCCTGAGGGCACTTTCCATTTCTGTGTCCAGCGCAAATATTTGCTCGGCGTAGACAAGCGCAAGCCGTCCGTCGTCAGTCAGTTCCAGCTGGCGACCCACTTTTCGAAACAGCTGAAGCCCGAGCGACGACCCCCAGTAGCTATTCAGAGCTATTTGATTCGCGTCGGAGGTTTGACCTGCTCCATCAGGTCGTTGTCCCATTTGCCGTCCACCTTAATATGCGACACGGCGCCCAGCATCACCGCTTCAATCAAATTGTGCGAGAGGTACACATAGGTGCCGGGCTGCTTGAAGGTGTAGGTGAAGGCTGCGGCCGAGCCGGCGGCGACGACCCAGCTCTCCGCCCCGCGGGCTGGTGTGTCATTGAACTTGCCGCGCTCCCACAAGTAGTCGGCATGGCCGCCGATCAGGTGCGGGTACGAGGGCCGGTTGGCCTGCGAGTGGATAAACAGCACGGTTTCGCCGACGCTGGATTTCATCGCGTTGTCACCGGTGAGCGCGCCGACCTTGCCGCCAAAAGGAATGTGGGTCGGAATCAGCCCGCGCATGACTTTCATGTCGTCATTGAATGAGGCAACAGCGCTGGGATAGCGCTTGAATTTACCTTTGGCATCTTGCGGCAGGTAGTAATCCTGCTCACCGATGTAGTAGGCCTTGTCGTAGCGAATGGCCGCGCCAGCGGCGTCTTTAAGTCCCTCGCGCGGCAAAATCATCACGGCGCCGTTCATGCCCTTGACCACGTGCCAGGGCGTCATCGTGCCGCCCGGTGCGCAGTGGTACACAAACACGCCTGTTTTGGTGGCCTTCCAGCGCAACACCACTTCCTCGCCGGGCGCCACCATGGTCAACTCCGCACCACCTAAAGCCCCTGTGGCCGCATGAAAATCAATGTTGTGCGGCAGCTGGCTGGTTTTGGGGTTCACCAGCGTCAGCTCAATGTAGTCACCTTCATGGGCCACGATCAGTGGCCCGGGCACGCTGCCGTTGAAAGCAAAGACCCAGGTAAACACCCCTGGTGCCACTTCAATTTCCTTCTCTTCAATCACCATGCGCACCTGCACCACGCGTGACTTGCCTGTGTTGATCTGCGTGTGCACAGGCACCGCGGGCGGCGGCACCAGCAGCTGGGTAACGCGCTCCAGGCCCGCCAGATCCGCGACCTTGCCCACCTGAAAACCCGGCAAGCCGCCAGTTTGCGACCACCCCACCAATGGCAGCAGCAGGGCTGTTGCCAAGATCAGTAACTTGTTCCTCATAATAAATTCCTTGCGCTGCAGTAGCTGAAGTGACGAAGCACAAATTGGGCGCTCAGGGAGTCGCTTTTTCTTTGACTTGAATCAACACAACGCGGAATTTATCAATAACTTTGAGACACCTGAATGCCTTAATTTAGTGTGCAATCGAGTGATTTTTTGCTCAAATTGGACTGGATCCCGACTCAAGGCCGGGATGACAGAAGCATAAAGTGTGAAGCCCGCCGATAAGCCGGATTTTGTGCGCTGAGCCTTCTTGCCGAAACAAGTTAACCCAGTGTGACCGCCACAGTTTTGCTGCTGCGCGACACAACCCAAGGCATTGTGGTGCTGATGACGCGGCGCTCCATGACGGCGAGTTTTGCGCCTGGTGCGTATGTGTTCCCGGGTGGCGGCATTGATGCGCTAGATGCCGCCGCGCACAGCCAATCCACACGACGCGCCAGCCAAAGCGACCTGCACCTGACGCAAGCCATTGCCGCCATACGCGAAAGCTTTGAGGAACTGGGCGTTCTGCTGGCCAAACATGCAGATGGCAGCCATGTAAACACAGCGGACATTGCCGCACTGGATAGAAAAGCGCCGTTTGCCGCGCAATGCCAGGCAGGTGGTTTGACGCTGGCAGGTGCGGATGTTTTTGTACTTGCCCACTGGATCACCGACCGCGATTTGCCGCGTCGTTTTGATGTGCCATTTTTAGTGGCCCGAATGCCTGAAGGCCAGGAGCCAGTGGCTGACGAGGCCGAGCAGTTTGAACCTGAATGGATACGCCCAGCG
>JANPNJ010000511.1:0-3746 GCA_031427395.1 Burkholderiales bacterium | reverse complement strand
ACTTCAATTTTTTCAACTTTGGCTGGTGCGGTTTGCGCGTGAGCCAAGCCGACAGTGGCGACGCCGATGGCGGCCAATGCCGCAACCAAGGCGCGTTGTTTGATGTTCTGCATATAAATCCTCTCTAATGACGCGTTGATGACAAAAATACCAAATGCAATAGTGACTTGACAATAACCGACAAATTTTATCGGTTAGTGACCGACCTGATGGGCAAAAATTGGTAAGTGTGTCTTTTTCACAACAGGATGAATGTGGAATGACCACTCCCAACTCATCCGATTTTGTTGTTATTTCGTGACATTACCCAGCCTGAGTGGCGAAGGACAACATTTTTTCCGTTATTCTGATGCCGTTCTGTAACTCGGCAATGGCGGCTTGCAACATTGGCAATTCTCCCCCCGTTCCTGACCACCAGTGAGGGTGCTTCACGCGGCATGAGTAGGTGCGCCGACTTAATAATCAGTAAAAAGGACAGACCATGAAGAGAAATAATCCCAGGCTGATCGTGCAAATGGTTGCACAGGCACTGTCAGCCGGTATCGGCGGGGCGGTGATTGCCATTAACGCGTTTGCGCAACAAGCCGCTCCGGTGGTGACGCCCAAGGTGGACAAGATCGAAGTCACGGGATCCTTGATCAAACGCACGGATACCGAAACGCCGTCCTTGGTTCAGGTCATCACTGCCCAGGACATCAAAAATTCAGGATTTGCCACGGTTGAGGAATTGCTGAGGTCAATGAGCGCCGTTGATGCTTCCTCGGTGCAAGACGGGGCGGCCAGCGGCTTTGTTGGTGGATTGGCGACGATTTCCCTGCGTGGTTTTGGTTCCCAGGGCACGCTGGTATTGATCAACGGGCGGCGCATTGCGCCGGTTGCGGCAGTGGATGTTAATTTCGGGCGCGGTTCGTTGCTCAGTGTCAACACCATCCCCAAAGAGGCCATTGAGCGCATCGAAATTTTGAAGGACGGCGCGTCGGCACTGTATGGCTCTGATGCCATGGCAGGTGTGGTGAACTATATTCTCAAGAAAGATTACCAAGGATTGGAAGCGAGCGCATCCTACGGTGCCAACGAAAAAGGCGCGGGCGTGAACAAGAGTGTCGGCCTGACGTTTGGCTTTGGCGATATTGCCCGGCAAGGTTTCAACGTGTTTGGTGGCTTGCAGGCATCACAGCGTGATTCTGTGATGCACGCCGAATTAAAAAACCAGGGCAATCTCGACCGGTACAACGAATTTCTTGTCCTCAATGGCAGCCTGCAGCGGTTTACGCCGGATTCGGTTGCTTCGCCCATTGCGAGTTATTACCGTGTGCCCGCGAGTCTGGTCGGCACCACCACGCTGGATGGCCGCGCGGTGGCAAACAACAGCGTATTCGGGGTGAATTATCTGGGAACATTTTCAGGCTGTCCTGCCGCCCTGACCGTGGGCGCGGGTGTGCCCACCCGCTTGTCAAACTTTGCCGCGACCACGGCCTCGTTGCGGGTCGGGCAATGCCGGTTTAATTTTGACGAGGCTGACGAGGCCATTTCCAAGCAGGAACGTTTGAGCGGCTCGGTGCGCGCCAATTTCGCCATCAACAATGACTTGACCGCCTATGCCGACCTGATGGCGTCACGTACCACCACCACCGAGCGCTTGATTCCCCGTACCCTGACCACCGCGCTGGTGAGTTCCGCCAATCCAGTGGCCGTCACCTGGCCATTGTTGACCGGCACCTTTTTGTCACAGAACGCGCTGATTTTGCCGATTGGCCACCCGGACAATCCCACCAACGGCACCGCCACCGCGCAACCGGTGCAATTAATTTACCGCTTTACCGATCTGCCGTTGAATGACATCAACAAACTTACCTCGCTGCGTTTCACCACCGGCGTTCAAGGCATGATCGGCAACTGGGATGTGGATGCGGCCGTGTTGTACAGCCGTCAGGATAATTCCCGCGTGCAGCAGGCGCGTTTGCGCAAATCGTTGCTGGATGCGTCGTTGGCATCGGGTACCTACCGCTTTACCCAGCCCAATACGGCCGCCGCGATCGCCAGTGTTGCCTCCGACGCGGTGAATGAAGGTGAAGCAACAGTCGCGGCGCTGGATGCGCGCGCCAGCCGCGAGCTGTTCAGCATGCCCGGCGGCAAGGCCGCCGTGGCAGTTGGCGGCGAAGTGCGCCGCGAAACATTGTCGTCGGTGCCGAGCGATATTTACAAAGTCGGCGATTTTGTCGGGCTGGTGGCCAATGGTGCGGAAGGCAGTCGCAAGTCGCAGGCGCTGTTTGCCGAGCTTCGTTTGCCGGTGCTCAAAACGCTGGAGGTGCAGGCCGCTGCCCGCCATGAGCGCTACAGTGACTTTGGCAATTCCACCACAGGCAAATTGGGATTCAAATTTGACGCGGTGGCCAACATGTTGTCTTTGCGCGGTACGGCGGCAACGGGTTTCCGGGCACCTGCCATTTCCCAGATCGGCGATTCATTCCTGTTGTCCTTTCATAGTTCGCAGGAGCGTCGTGTGTTTGACAGCATGCGTTGCGACTCGTCCAATCCGGCGGCACCGGTCAGCCGGGCCAATCCATCTGTGGCGCGCGACTGCAACGTGGTCGGCTTTACCGCTGTGCCTGCTGGAACAGTGGCGGCGGGCAATCTGCCAACCATCATCAGCGCCAATCGTAACCTGAAGCCGGAAACCTCCAAGTCCTACACTTTGGGCATGATCTTCGCGCCAAACAAGTTTGTGGATTTGGCGCTGGACACTTGGCGTTTCCGTCGCAATGAAGAAATTCGTGTGCAACGCGGCATCGATATCATGGATGCCTACAACGCCAATCCTGCTGCCAATGCCCACCTCCTGATCCGCGACCCGAATCCCGCGACCTGGTTGCCGGGCGTACCCAACAGCGGCCCGATACTGGTGGTGCTGCGTGGCTTTGGCAATTACAAATATTCTGAAACCGGCGGCTATGATTACGACTTGAATATTCGCTTCCCGGCAACCGACTATGGCAAATTCCGCATCAATATCAATGGCACCTACACCGACTATTTTAACCAGCAAATCCTGGCCACCGCGCCGGTGCAACATCTGGTCGGGACGTCAACTGCGGATGTGCCAAAACACAAGGCAAGTGCCACCGCGCGCTGGGAAAAAGACGACTGGTCCAGTTGGATTCGCTGGAACTATTCGTCGGCACTTGAACTCACCACGACAAAGACTTGCATCACCGCGGCCACGCCGGCCAATGCGTATTTGCTGGGCTACGGCTATTGCCACGTTGGTGCGGAACGCAGCGTTGATATGGGCGGTGCATACCGTGGGATCAAGGGTTTGACGGTAAGCTTTGCCGTGCTTAATCTCATGAATGACTATGGCCGTTCGGCGGGTGTTCCCAGCACCTTTACCTATTGGGACAACGGCACTACCGGCCAATTGGGCAGACGTTTCAATGTCAATTTGAACTACACGTTCAAATAACCATTCCGCCCGGCAATTTTTTGCGGGCGGTGTTGGTGCTGTGGACTTTATGCACAATTAATCAAGCGGCGCGTGATGCGCCGCTTTTTTTGCCTGGCATTTATGGCGGGGCGCAATATTCCGCCTTGATTTCGCCATCGGTGCTATAATCATCCGCTGAATGGGCTTGTGCCCATTTTTCGTTTGTGATTCGCGCGGATGGGCGATGCAACCTTGTTCTTCGCCCTGCGCATCGGCGTTATTTTCATAGCGCGCTCGTGGTGCTTAGGCCAAGCCTTGGTGC
>JANPNJ010000510.1:0-3239 GCA_031427395.1 Burkholderiales bacterium | reverse complement strand
GGAACAGGAAAATTTCCCGGATGCCGCGCAGATACAAACGCTGCACGCATGGGATGCGCGCGCCCGCCTGATGACCTTCCAAAAAACCGGCAACGCGCTCAAACGCGAAATGCGCTGGGTGGGGAGTTACCGCTATGCCTGCCTCAATCTTGCGGCGGAATCGGAGGCGGAACTTTTGGAGAAATACCGGCTTGCGTCGGCGATATTGGGGTTTCCTGTGCGACTGTGAATGTGGGGCGGGGTGGTCTTGTTCCCCGCAAGACGGTAAAATCACCGTTTTCCCCACGTCGCATAGATCGCCCTTCACATGTCCACCGCACAACCAAAGTTTTCCACCGTCTCCGCCATCCGCCAGGCCTTTGTCGCCTTTTTTGAATCCAAGGGTCATGTCCACGTCGCATCCTCGTCGCTGGTTCCGCATGACGACCCGACGCTGCTGTTCGCCAATGCCGGCATGAACCAATTCAAGGATGTGTTCCTCGGCTACGAAAAACGCGACTATTTGCGGGCGGTGACCTCGCAGCGTTGTGTGCGCGCCGGCGGCAAACACAATGACCTGGAAAATGTCGGCTACACCGCGCGCCACCACACGTTTTTTGAAATGCTCGGCAATTTCAGTTTTGGCGATTATTTCAAGCGCGAGGCGATCCAATACGCCTGGGAATTGCTGACCGTGACCTACGGCCTGCCCGCTGAAAAATTGTGGGTGACGGTGTATGCCGACGACGACGAGGCCTACAACATCTGGGCAAATGAGATCGGTGTGCCGAAGACACGCATTGTGCGCATCGGCGACAACCAGGGCGGCAAATATTCCTCCGACAATTTTTGGATGATGGGTGACACGGGGCCCTGTGGACCCTGCTCGGAATTGTTCTACGACCATGGCGCGGACATTGCCGGCGGCCCGCCGGGGTCGCCCAATGAGGATGGAGATCGTTACATCGAAATCTGGAATCTGGTGTTCATGCAGTACCACCGCGAGGTCAAGGATGGCCCGATGATTCCGCTGCCCAAGCCGTCGGTGGACACCGGCATGGGTCTTGAGCGGCTGTCGGCGGTGTTGCAGCATGATCATGCCAAATATGAAATTGATATGATCCAGGCGCTCATCAAAGCCGCCATGCGCGAGACCGGTGAAACCAATAATGAAAACCCCAGCCTCAGGGTGATTGCCGACCATATCCGTGCCTGCGGATTTTTGGTGTGTGACGGCGTGATCCCCGAAAACGCTGGGCGGGGTTATGTGTTGCGCCGCATCGCCCGCCGCGCCATGCGCCATGGTTACAAACTGGGACAGAAAAAACCGTTTTTCTACAAGCTGGTGGATGAACTGGCGATGGTGATGGGCGATGCCTTTCCGGAAATTGTCACTCATAAAGAACGCGTCAAAGCAGTTTTGAAACAAGAAGAGGAGCGTTTTGGCGAGACCCTGGAAAATGGCATGGCGATTTTGGCTGTTGCGCTGGAGAAAGATGCCAAACACCTCGACGGCGAAACCGCATTCAAGCTCTACGATACTTTTGGTTTCCCAGTTGATCTCACTGCCGACATCGGCCGCGAGCGCGGCTTTGAAGTTGATATGGCTGGCTTTGATCGCGCCATGGGTGAACAGCAGCAACGCTCGCGCGGCGCAGGCAAATTCGCCGCCAAGGAAAAACTGGTTTATGAAGGAGCCAAAACGGCATTTCGTGGCTATGATTCGCTGAGTGAAGAGGCTCATGTGATTGCCCTGTATCGTGGCGGCGCAAAAGTCGAGCGTTTGGCTGCGGACGAGGAAGGCGTGGTGGTATTGGACCGCACCCCGTTTTATGCCGAATCCGGCGGGCAGGTGGGGGACACCGGTGAATTGAGCAAAGCGGGCGTGTGTTTAACCTTGTTTGCAGTGGAAGATACGCAAAAAATTCAGGCCGATGTGTTTGGTCATTTTGGCCGCGTCAAAACCGGCGAACTGGCCGTGGGTGATCCGGTCGCAGCGCAAGTGGATATGTCGATGCGGCTGCGCACCCAGCGCCATCACTCGGCCACCCACCTCATGCACAAGGCGTTGCGCGAAGTTTTGGGAACACATGTGCAACAAAAAGGCTCATTGGTTGATGCCGACAAGACGCGTTTTGATTTCGCCCACAATGCACCCATGACCGCCGCCGAAATTGCGCGGGTGGAAGTGCTGGTCAACGCGGAGATTCTGTACAATGCCGCCACCAGTGCGCAGGTGATGGGATTGGAAGCTGCGCAAAAATCCGGTGCCATGATGTTGTTTGGCGAAAAATATGGCGACGAGGTGCGGGTGCTGGAAATCGGCTCGTCAAAGGAATTGTGTGGCGGCACCCATGTGGCGCGCACCGGTGACATTGGCTTGTTCAAGATTGTTGCCGAAGGTGGGGTGGCGGCGGGCGTGCGACGTGTGGAAGCAGTGGCCGGATCGGTCGCTTTTGAGCATGTGCAGGCCATGCACCGCAGCATGGAAAATGCCGCCGCGCTGTTGAAAGCGCAACCTGCGGAGCTCGAATCAAAAATCACTCAGACCTTGCAGCATGTGAAGGAACTGGAAAAACAACTCGGCCAATTGAAATCAAAATTGGCCGCCTCCGCGGGGGATGATTTGCTCAGTCAGGCGGTTGATGTCAACGGCATCAAACTGTTGGTGGCCAAGCTCGAGGGGGTGGACGCGGCGGGATTGCGCGAGACCATGGACCAACTCAAAAACAAAATAAAATCCGGCGTGATTGTGCTGGCGGTGGTGGACGGGGAAAAAGTGCAATTGGCGGCGGGGGTCACGGTGGATTTGATCGGCAAAATCAAAGCCGGTGAAGTTGTCAACCACGTCGCCCAACAAGTCGGCGGCAAGGGCGGCGGCAAGCCGGATATGGCCATGGCGGGCGGCACCAACCCGGCCAATCTTGGCGCAGCACTCGACTCTGTGGCCGCATGGCTCGCCGCGAAATAAGGAGACGTGATGAACGCGCTGGATGTGGTGACAATGAATCTCAAACAATCGCAGCAGGCGCTGGCGCAATTGCTGGCGTCGCCGGAAACATTGGCCAACATCGCGCAAGCGGCTGAATTGATCGGCCAATCGATGGAGGCGGGTGGGCGGGTGTTTTCCTGCGGCAACGGCGGCAGCATGTGTGACGCCATGCATTTCGCCGAGGAGTTGTCCGGCCGTTACCGCGATGACCGCAAGGCGTTGCCGGCGGTGTCGATCAGTGACCCATCGCATATTTCCTGCGTCGGCA
>JANPNJ010000509.1:0-1680 GCA_031427395.1 Burkholderiales bacterium | reverse complement strand
CAACCCAAAGCCAATATTGTCTTCAACATTCAGCCAGGGCATCAGCCTCGGCTCCTGGTAAATCATGCCGATCACATTTTGGTTGTTGTGTGTGCCGTGAATATTGATGCGTCCGGCAAAATCCGCATCCAGCCCGGCGATGGCACGCAGCAAGGTGCTCTTGCCGCAGCCGGACGCCCCCAGCACCGCGACGATTTCGCCCGCCGCAACCGCAAAGGCGACATCGCGCACCACAGTGCGGCCATTGAATGACTTGTGGCGCACATCAACCTGCAATCGTGCACTCATATCGGCTGCCCCTGCAAGTTCGCCACGTCCCGCCACGCCAACACGCGCGCTTCAATTGTGACCAACACACTGTCACTCAATTTGCCCAGCAGGGCGAGAGTCAAAATCGCCACCAACACCAGATCGGCGCGGCCGGTTTCGCGGCCGTCCGTGAGCAAATACCCCAGCCCGGATGTCGCGGCGATCAATTCTGCGGCGACCAGAAACATCCATCCCAGGCCGAGGCTCGCCCGCAATCCGGTGAGAATGCCCGGCAGCGACGCAGGCAGATATATTTTTTGCAATAACAAAAATGGTGACAGCCCAAGCTGCACCCCGACTTCCACCAGTTTGCGATCCACATTTTTGAGGCAGGACACCGTTGCCAGATACATCGGAAAAAATGTGCCGATGGCAATCAGTGTCAATTTCGGTGCCAGATCAATGCCCAGCCACAGCAGCAACAACGGCACCCACGCCAGCGACGGCACCGCGCGCAATGCCTGAAAGCTGGGGTCGAACAAGGCTTCAACACGCCGATTCAGCGCCACCACCCCACCCACCATCAGGCCCAGCATGGCACCAATGGCAAAGCCCGCCGCCACCCGCCCGCTGCTGGCGGCTATGTGTGTCAACAAGCTGCCGTCCTTGCCGAGCGCCCAAGCCGTTTCTGCCAGGGTGGAGGGCGGCGGCAATAAATGCAATGCCACCCATCCCGCCCGCGAAACCGCTTCCCACACCAGCAACAGCAACACCGGCAGCAGCCAACCCAGCGGCAGTCGCACCGTGAAACGTGGCTTCGCAGGCAGAGTGATGCTGGTCTGCTCGGTCAGGGGTGTGGGATGGGTGATGGCGTTCATGAAATGCTGAAGCCTAGCGTGTGGTGCCATTCGGATACAGTCCCGCCACCTTGGTGGCCGCCGCCGGGCTCACCAATTCATCCACCACCCGCGCCACATCGGTGCCGGCTTTTACCAGGCCTTCATCGAGCAGGATCGGTGCAGCGGCTTTTAATGCCGCGCGATGGGTCAGTGACGGAATCGACTCATCAAAACCGGTGCGGGCGAGCTGGCGTTTGGCGACTTCAATATTGATTTTGGCTTCTTCGGCCAGCAGGGTGGCGGCCTCAACCGGGTTTTTCTGGATCCACAAACGCGCCCGTTCATACAAACGAATGGTGCGCTCCACTGCCTGTGGATACTGTTTGGCGAATTTTTCGCTGGTGTTCAAAAAGCCGTAGGTGTTGAAATCAACATTGCGGTAAATGATGCGTGTGCCGGCTTCCAGTTCACTGGCCGCCAGCAGCGGATCCAGCCCCGCCCAGGCCCTTTTCTACGCGTT
Source organism: Burkholderiales bacterium (assembly GCA_031427395.1). Lineage (GTDB taxonomy): Bacteria > Pseudomonadota > Gammaproteobacteria > Burkholderiales > Usitatibacteraceae > UKL13-2. The sequence continues at coordinate 72 of JANPNJ010000509.1, read as the reverse complement.
CGACAGCCTCGGCCTCGTGCCGGCGATGCAGCGCAAGGTGTTCTATGCCATTCACGTCGAGCGCCAGCGGCT
>JANPNJ010000508.1:0-1913 GCA_031427395.1 Burkholderiales bacterium | reverse complement strand
TCACTGCTGTCGTTTGGCTCGTGGATCACCTACGGCAACCAACTCGACGAGAAGGCCTCGATGGAGCTGATGGCCGCCGCGCGCGACCACGGCGTCAATTTTTTTGACAACGCCGAAGTGTACGCGGCCGGCAAAAGCGAGGAATTGATGGGCACCGCGCTGAAAAAACTCGGCTGGGACCGCCTCACCTACATGGTCTCGACCAAATTTTTCTGGGGGCTGCCGGCCAAATTCGGCGACGGCATCAACGAACGCAATACCCTCAACCGCAAATACCTGATGCAGGCCATTGACCAATCGCTGTCCCGCCTGCAACTCGACTTTGTGGATATTGTGTATTGCCACCGTCCCGACGCCCACACCCCGCTCGAGGAAACCGTGTTTGCCATGCACGACATCATCACCCAGGGCAAGGCGCTGTACTGGGGCACATCCGAATGGAGTGCCGCCGACATCGCCGCCGCGTGGCACATTGCCGACAAACATCATCTGCACAAGCCGGTGGTCGAGCAGCCCGAATACAATCTATTCCACAGGCACAAAGTGGAAACAGAATTCGCGCGGCTCTACGGTGACATTGGCCTCGGCACCACCACCTGGAGCCCGCTGGCCTCCGGCCTGCTCACCGGCAAATATGCCAAGGGCATCCCGGCTGATTCGCGCGGCAGCCTCAACACCATGGCGTGGATGCGCGACAAATTGACCGATGCGGCGCGCAATACCGTGGTCGCCAAACTCACCGCCCTCGCCGCCGATCTCGGTGGCACCCCCGCGCAACTCGCCATCGCCTGGTGCGCGAAAAATCCCCACGTCTCGTCTGTCATCACCGGTGCCTCGCGCGCGCCACAGCTCGCGGAAAACTTCAAGGCGCTGGAACTGTTGCCCAAGCTGACCCCGGACGTGATGGCGGTGATCGACGCCATGGTGGGTGACAACGCCGATTGAGCCGCGGTGGAAACCAAAAAAGTATCGGTCGGCAATCTGCGCGCAATCAGTTATGACGCGCCGCGCCGGGTGCTGGTGGTCGAGCAATCGAGTGGCACGTTTGAATACGCCAATGTGTCGGCGGAAGTGTGGCGGCGTTTTTCCACCTCGTCATCGATGCTGAGTTTTTTCAAAGACACCATTGAAGAAGATTACAAGAAGCGTCGAATAAAATAGTGAAAAACGCCGCTGGAAGCGGCGTTTGGGGTGAAAATGGCTGAAACGGCACGTCAACAGGCAATATAGCTAATCCATTGAAAGGAATGTCCATGAAACCTTCGGAAGCACTGAATCTTCACCGTGCCGCCATACGCGGCATTGTTGATGCCCATAGGGGACGCAACGTCAGGGTATTTGGCTCGGTCGCTATGGGCGCCGACACCGAAGGCAGTGATTTGGATATTCTGATTGACCCAACACCCGCGACAACGCTGCTTGACATCGGCGCAATTCGCCATGAATTGCACAAGCTGCTTGGCATATCTGTCGATGTTCTGACACCCAAGGCGCTGCCGGACAAGTTCCGCGAAGCGGTGCTCGCCCAGGCCATTCCGGTATGAGCCATGATCCGCGACGGCTGGGATTCCTCACAAAATGCCGTTCGGCATGACAACATTTAAGTGCCCGTCATTCCGACAGTCAAGGGTGGGCGCAGCCCACGCGCATGATGACGGTGGGCTACGCCCACCCCCAAAAATTTGCGGCGTTCAGGTCATGTCAAAATTCAGAAAATAGTTGTGTCGCGTTTTTTTATGGGTTGCTGTACTACACCATCGCCCGATACGCAGGCAACGTCAAAAATTCCTCGTAATTGTCATCCTGCACCAATTGCGCAAACAGTTTTGCACCTTCAACATATTTGCCGGCGGCGAAAATTTCCGCGCCAACAATCGTAGGTGTAATGGTCAGCTCATCAGCCGTCAATGCCG
>JANPNJ010000507.1:0-14310 GCA_031427395.1 Burkholderiales bacterium | reverse complement strand
GGAAGAGAGTGGAAAAGGACCGCTCAGCCGCCCGCTATCGAGCGCGCAGGCCATCACTCTCACGAAGTACAATTTTGATTGGCCGGAACTGTCGGTTGCCAAGAGCGAAGAACCATAGCAATACGGGCCGACCCGTGAAATATGCAGGCTATATCTCGACTTGTGTGCCGAGCTCCACCACGCGATTGGTCGGTATCCTGAAATAGTCCGATGCTTTTGCCGCCAGATGCGACATCCAGACAAACAGGTGCTCGCGCCACAGCGCCATGCCGCCGCGCGGGGTGGCGATGAGCGATTCGCGGTTGACGAAAAAACTGGTCTCCATTATGTCGAAGTTCATTGACTGCAGGCGGCAGTCCTCCATCATGGCGGGCACGTTGGGTGTTTCCTTGAACCCGTAGTGTGCGGTGATGCTGTAAAAGCCGTGCCCCAGACTGTTGATCCAGATGTAATCTTCCTTGGGCACGCGCGGAATGTCTTCGATCTGGATGGACAGAATGATGACGCGTCCGTGCAGGACCTTGTTGTGTTTCAGATTGTGCAGCAACGCATTCGGCACGCCGTCGGGGTTGGTGGTCATGAACACCCCAGTGCCCTCGACGCGCGGGGTGTCGGAGAGCGAGATAGAGTCGACGAATCCTTTCAGCGGCATGGCGCCATCGTTGACCTTGCGGCGGACTATTTCACGTCCGCGCCGCCAGGTGCTCATGATGGTGAACACGCCCGCGCCGATCAGCAGCGGAAACCAGCCTCCCTCGGCAATTTTGGTGAAGGTGGCGGAAAGAAACATGATGTCATTGGCAAGGATGCCGAGAATAATCACAATGGTGGCCAGCGGGTTCCATTTCCAGATTTTTATCATCACCACAAACAGCAGCAGGGTATCGATGGTCATGGTCAGCATGACGGCGATGCCATAGGCGGCGGCGAGGTTTTCCGACTTTTTGAAAATCACCACCAGGGCAATAATGCCGATGAGCAGTCCCCAGTTCACAAATGGCACATAGATTTGCCCGGCCTCGCGCTCGTTGGTGTGTTGGATGTTGAAACGCGGCAGATAGCCGAGCTGTACCGCCTGTTTGGTCAGGCTGAAGGCACCGGAGATCACCGCCTGCGAGGCGATGATCGCCGCCGAAGTGGCCAGCACAATCAGAGGAATCAGCGCCCAGTCTGGCACCATCAGGTAAAACGGATTGGCCACAGCGGCGGGATTGGCCAGCACCAGCGCGCCCTGTCCATAATAATTGAGCAAAAGAGCCGGCCAGACAATGGCAAACCAGCCTAGCCGGATTGGGGTGCGACCAAAATGCCCCATGTCCGCATACAGCGCCTCGCCGCCGGTCACACACAGCACCACCGCGCCCAGTGTGATCCATGCCGCGAATTTATGCTCGATGAAAAATTGCCAGCTATGCCAGGGATTCAGTGCCGCCAATATTCCCGGATGCTGTGCAATTTGCACCGCACCCAGCACGGCCAGCACCAGAAACCACAGCACCATGGTCGGGCCGAAAAACTTTCCAACCGCAGCGGTGCCGTGGCGCTGGATGGCAAACAATCCCACCATGATGCCGATGGACATGGGCAGGACAAATTTTTCCAGTTCCGGCGTGACAATTTTTAGCCCTTCCATCGCCGACAGCACCGACATGGCGGGCGTGATGATGGCATCACCATAAAACATGGCCGCGCCGAACATGCCCAGTGCCACCACCCACCAATGTTGGCGGGTGCCTTTGCGAAAGCAGCGTTGCGCCAGCGCCGTCAGTGCCAGAATCCCGCCTTCTCCCTTGTTGTCGGCGCGCATCATGAACAACAGATATTTGACAGTGACCAACGCCGTCATTGCCCAAAACATGACGGACAAGATGCCGAACACGGTGACCTGGTTCAGGGGAATGCCGTGCGCGGGATGAAACGATTCTTTGAACGCATACAGCGGACTGGTGCCAATGTCGCCAAAAACGACACCGATTGCGCCAATGGTGAGTGCGCCTAGTTTTTTATTTGTGGGTTCCATGCGAGGCAGACTGTCCAGCCAGGGCACAAGCGCGGTTGCGCGCTTGAACAAAGGCAGTGACAAATCAATCTAAGTAGGGGGTCAGTAATATCGCAAAGGTGCGGTGCGCATGGTTTTTATTGCGGTGCAACACTACTCTTGTTTGTCGGCAATTGCAAACCAGTAGATATCCCTTGAGGGGAAAATACTGCATCATACGCCTCCAGGCGCCAAGGACTGATTGCGCCTAAAGCGGTAAAATGCCAAGCCACCGGGTGCGGAAAATTCCATGTGCACGCCGTCACCACCAAGCCATGTGCGACACACCAAGTCTTTCCCACATCCCATGCCCAATCCCAATCCCAACCGTTCCGCACTGAGACACGCCGTTTATATTATCGCCTGCCTGGCGGGGCTGGCCGCAGCCGAAACGACTGTGGCGAATGACCAGACCCGTTATCAACTGCCGCCGCAACCCATGATCGACATGGTGGATGCGCCGCTCATTCCACAGACATCATTGTCCCCCGCCAATGATTGGATCATGCTGCTCGAGCGGCCGTCGTTGCCCTCGGTGCATGAACTGGCACAGCCCGAATTGCGCCTGGCCGGGATGCGCGTCAATCCGCGCAACAACGATCAAAGCCGCAACAACCATGCCACCGGCATGCGCTTCATCAAGCTGTCCGACCGCAGTGAGCGGCAGGTACCTGGCCTGCCCGCCGGCGCGCGCATCGGCGAGGCGCTCTGGTCGCCGGACGGCAAGCGCGTGGCCTTCACCCTGGTGCGTGACAACGCCATTGAACTGATGATGGTGGATATTGCCAACGGCATGCAGGCCAGGCGCATCACCGAGCGGCCGTTGAATGGCGTCATGGGGCGCGCGTTTTCATGGTTCAGCGACAGCAAATCGCTGCTGGTGGCGCTCATTCCCCAGGGGCGTGGCGCGCCGCCGCGTGTGCCTGCGTCATCGTCCGGCCCGGGTGTGCAGGAAAACCTCGGCAAAAAAAATGCCGCGCGCACTTATCAGGATTTGCTCAAGTCGGCGCATGACGAAGCGCTGTTTGACCATCACGCCGCCGCCGATGTCACGCGCATTTGGCTGGACGGAAAATCCGCCCTGGTGGCGAGCGGCGTCATCCGCAGCTTTGCGCCTTCACCAGACGGCCAATATGCGCTTGTGCAAACCATCAAGCGCCCTTATTCGTACTCTGTTCCATTGGGGCGCTTTGCCGTCAAAGCGGAAATCCGCGACGCCCTGGAAACAAACATTGGCGCGGTCATCCGGGTGTTGTCGGATCTGCCGCTGGCCGAGGACGAGGAGCTTGACGCCGACGCGGTGCGCAAAGGCCCCCGGCAGTACGCCTGGCGCAGTGACGCCAACGCAACCATCACCTGGGTGCAGTCCATTGACGCGCGCCGCAATGGCCTGGGCGATTATTTTTTCATGCTGCCGTCACCCTTTGAAGGCGAGCCGCAGTTGCTCGAAAAGCTGGAGTTGCGATTTCAGGGCATTGTCTGGGGCAATGACGATGTGGCGTGGTTGACCGAGTCATCCCGCAAGTCCCGCAAGGCCATCGTCTGGCGCGTCCATCCGGGCGACCCGTCACGCAGTGCGGTGAAGCTGTTCGAGCGGTCAACGGAGGATCGCTACACTGATCCAGGTACGCCATTCACGGAGGTAAACGCGAGGGGCTACCGGGTGCTGAATTTTTCACCCGATGGCCGCGCCATTTATCTGAACGGAACAGGCGCGTCGCCGGAAGGAGATCGGCCGTTTGTTGATCGGCTGGAGTTGGACAGCCGGGAAACACGCCGGCTGTTTCGCTCGGAGGCGCCACACTACGATGTGCCGATGGCGGTCATTGACTCGGGTGCCAACGCCTCCACCGCCAAGCTGGTGGTGCAGCGGGAAAGTGTGAATGAGGCGCCCAATATGTATTTGCGGGAATTGGCCACGGGCAAGATGACGCCGCTGACAAAATTCGCCACGCCCAAAAATCCCCTGGCCAACGTCAGCCGGGAAATCATCAAATACAAGCGGCGTGACGGGGTGGAGCTTTCCGCGACACTCTACCTGCCGGCCGGATTCAAGCGTGGTGACGACCCGCTGCCATTGCTGATGTGGGCCTACCCGCGTGAATTCCGTTCAGCCGAGGCCGCCGGGCAAATCAGCGGCTCACCGTATCGCTATGTGCGTCCCGGTTATTCCGGGCCGCTGCCGTTTTTGACACAAGGTTACGCGGTGCTGGACAACCCGGTGATGCCCATTGTTGCCGAAAACGGCAAAGAGCCCAATGACACCTACCTGCCGCAGTTGATCGCCAGCGCCGAAGCCGCCATCGACGAAGTGGTGCGGCGCGGTGTCGCCGACCGCAGCAAAATCGCCGTTGGCGGGCATTCCTATGGGGCATTCATGGTCGCCAACCTGCTGGCACACACCAAACTGTTTGCGGCCGGCATTGCCGAAAGTGGTGCCTACAACCGCACCCTGACGCCGTTTGGTTTTCAGGCCGAAGACCGCACATTCTGGAAAGCGCGTGACGTGTACACCCAAATGTCGCCGTTTAATTACGCCGACCAGATCAAAACCCCATTGTTGTTGATCCACGGCGAGGCGGACTCGAACACCGGCACCTTCCCGGTGCAAAGCGAGCGTTTTTACCAGGCGATACGCGGCATGGGCGGCACCGCGCGGCTGGTGATGCTGCCCTATGAAGATCACGGCTACCGTGGCCGCGAATCGGTGCTGCACCGGTTGTGGGAGACCAACCGCTGGCTGGACAAATTTGTCAAAAACAATGACAGGAAGCGTGGTTGACCTGGATTGCCAAAACGCACAAAAACCGGCATAATCTGCGACCTTTGCAAGGTTGTGTCTTCCGCAAAATTGTGAAAAAAATGGCCAATTAGCTCAGCCGGTTAGAGCAACGGAATCATAATCCGTGGGTCCCCTGTTCGAATCAGGGATTGGCCACCAATCAAGCACAAAGGCCGGCCGCAAGGTCGGCCTTTGTTCATTTCGTCGCACCCCCAACCTGCCCGGCATACGCGCCGAGACCCAGGACAAGCACATGACCACAGAATCGACGCCCAAAAAAGTTTTCATCCGCACCTTCGGCTGCCAGATGAACGTGTACGACTCGGACATGATGGCCGATGTGCTGGCCGATAAAAAAGGCTATGTTAAAACGGATCACGCCGAGGACGCCGATCTGATTTTGCTCAACACCTGCTCGGTGCGCGAGAAGGCCAGCGAGAAAATGTTTTCGGATCTGGGGCGTTTGCGTGAAATTAAGGATGCGCGCCCCGGCGTGCTGATCGGGGTTGGCGGCTGTGTGGCCTCGCAGGAAGGCGCGGCGCTCATCAAACGCGCACCCTATGTCGATGTGGTGTTCGGCCCGCAGACGCTGCACCGGTTGCCGGCCCTGCTGGATGCGCAACAGCAATCACAAACCTCGCAGGTGGATATTTCATTTCCCGAGAATGAAAAATTCGACAACATGCCGCCTGCGCGGGTTGACGGTGCCACCGCATTTGTGTCGATCATGGAGGGCTGCTCGAAATATTGCAGTTTTTGTGTGGTGCCCTACACGCGCGGCGAGGAAATTTCCCGGCCGTTTGTTGACGTGATGAAAGAAATCCGCGACTTGGCCGCGCGCGGGGTCAAGGAAGTCACGCTGCTGGGGCAAAACGTCAATGCCTACATCGGCAGGATTGATGATGCCGACACCGACGACATGGAAGCGGATTTCGCCTATCTGCTCGCGGCGGTCAACGACATTGCCGGCATTGCGCGCATCCGCTACACCACCTCGCACCCGCTCGAATTTACCCAGCGGCTGATTGATTGTTACGCCAAATTGCCCAAGCTGGTGTCGCAACTGCACCTGCCGGTGCAGGCGGGCAGCGACAAAATTCTCGCCGCCATGAAACGCGGCTACACGGTGGTGGAATACAAATCCATCATTCGCCGCCTGCGTGAAAAACGCCCGGACATTTCCGTCTCCAGTGATTTTATTGTCGGCTTCCCCGGCGAGACGGAAGAGGATTTTGAACGCACCATGAAGCTGATAAACGACATCCAGTTCGACGGCGCGTTTTCGTTTGTGTATTCGCGCCGCCCTGGCACACCGGCCGCGAGCCTGCTTGATGACACCCCGCAGGATGTGAAGCTCAAGCGCCTGCGCCACATGCAAAAAGTGCTGGAGGCGCAATCCACCGCCGTCTCGGAAAAAATGGTCGGCAGTGTGCAGCGGGTGCTGGTCGAAGGGCTTTCGCGCAAGGATGCAAATGAGTTGATGGCGCGCACCGACAACAACCGGGTGGTGAATTTTCCGGGCGACAAGCGCCTGATCGGACACTTTGTCGATGTGGTCATCACCGAGGCCATGCATTTCACCTTGCGCGCAAGGGTCGTCACGCATGATGCCGAAGTCTTGGCGGCAGAGTGATGAAGCCCGCCTCGCTCGAATTTTCGTTCACCCCGGTCAACAACCACCGCCTCAACGTGCTGTGCGGCGCGCTCGACGCCAACCTGCGGCAGATCGAGGCCACGCTGGATGTCTCCATCTCCCGGCGCGGGGAAAAATTTTCGGTTTCCGGCGGGCGCGACAACATTGAAGTCGCGGCCAGGGCGCTGAACCGTTTTTACGACAAGGCAATCAACGACATGTCGGCCGAGGAAATACAGCTCGGCCTGGTGGAAATACAAAATGTGCGTGACATGAAGTCGCCCAAGCTGGTGATGAACAGCGGCGATGTGGTGCTGCACACCCGCCGCGCCGATTTGCGCGCGCGCACCGAGCGCCAGGCACACTATCTTCAGTCCATCCAAACCCATGACATCACCTTTGGCGTGGGCCCGGCCGGCACTGGCAAAACCTACCTCGCGGTGGCCTGTGCGGTCGATGCCTTCGAGCGCGACCTGGTCAAGCGCATTGTGTTGACGCGCCCGGCGGTGGAGGCCGGCGAGCGGCTGGGATTTCTGCCGGGCGATTTGTCGCAAAAAGTGGATCCGTATCTGCGACCGCTGTACGACGCGCTGTATGAATTGCTCGGCTTCGACAAGGTGAACCGCATGTTCGAGCGCAGCCAGATTGAGGTCGCACCCCTGGCGTTCATGCGCGGGCGCACACTGAATCATTCTTTTATCATTCTCGATGAAGCGCAAAACACCACGCCCGAGCAAATGAAAATGTTTTTGACGCGCATCGGCTTTGGCACCAAGGCGGTCATCACCGGTGATGTCACGCAGGTCGACTTGAAAAGCGGGCAGGTGAGCGGCTTGGTGGATGCGCGCAATGTGTTGTACGGGATTGGCGGCATTGGCTTCACTGTATTTCAGGCGGCCGATGTGGTGCGTCATCCGATTGTGCAGGCTATTGTCACGGCGTATGACGAGCAGAGCAGGACACGCAGAAACTAACTATGAAACTCGCCCATCCGCAGCCTGTTTCAGGCAAAAATGCCGCAAACGCCGCGCAAATGCTGGTGTTTTGTCAATTTGTCAAATGACAGCCCAGCAAACCGGCATCGTCATTCAGCGCGCCAGCCGCATTGCGCATATTCCCGACAGCCGTTTGTTCAAAAAATGGCTGATCACCGCGCTGGCGGTCGTCAACAAGCCCACTGAGATGACATTGCGAATCGTCAACGCGGCCGAGGCGCGCAATCTCAATTCCGCCTTTCGTGGCAAGGACTACGCCACCAATGTGCTGACGTTTGTCTATCACGAAAAAAAATCACCCATGCTGATGGGCGATGTGGTGTTGTGCGCACCCGTGGTGGCGCAGGAGGCACACGCACAAAAAAAATCCTTGCGCGACCATTACGCGCATTTGACCGTCCACGGCGTGCTGCACCTGGCGGGGTTTGACCACGAAAAGCCGCGCGAGGCGGCGGCCATGGAGGCGCTGGAGATTGAAATTCTGGCCACACTCGGCGTGGGCAACCCCTACGACGAGACCATGGCTGCCGGGCGGAGTGCGCTAAAATAGCGCCATCCCAACTGCACGCCGCAATTCACAAGCAACACGTTGTGAAAACCGCGCGGCGAAACCCGAATGGAAGATGGCCCGAAACGATCACTGATGGAGCGGCTCTCGTCGATGCTGCTGCGCGAGCCGGAGGATCGGGATCAACTCGTTGCCCTGCTGCACGGCGCGCTCGAAAATGAGCTGCTCGACGCCGATGCCCTCACCATGATCGAAGGCGTGATGCAGGTTTCCGAGATGCAGGTGCGCGATGTCATGATTCCGCGCTCGCAAATGGACATGATCGATGTCGGCGACGAGCCCGAACAGTTTATTCCGGGCGTCATCGAAACCGCGCACTCGCGCTTCCCGGTGTTTGAAAATTCGCGCGACAACGTCATCGGCATCCTGCTGGCCAAGGACTTGCTGCGCTACTACGCCGACACCGGTGAATTCGACGTGCGCGACATGCTGCGCCCGGCGGTGTTTGTGCCGGAATCCAAACGCCTGAATGTTTTGCTGCGTGAATTCAAGGCCAACCGCAACCACATCGCCATCGTGGTGGATGAATACGGCGGGGTGGCCGGCATCATCACCATTGAGGACGTGCTCGAACAAATTGTCGGCGACATCGAGGACGAATACGATTTTGACGAAACCGAGGACAACATCCTGCCCGACAAGGCGGGGCGTTTCCGCGTCAAGGCGGGAACCGAGATCGGCGATTTCAACGAACATTTCGCGGCGAATTTTCCCGATGACGATTTCGACACCGTTGGCGGGCTGGTCGTCAGTCATTTTGGGCATGTGCCCAAACGCAATGAAACCATCACCTTCGACGGTTTCCGCTTTCTGGTGCTGCGTGCCGACAGCCGCATGGTGCATTCGCTGATGGTCGAGCGACTTTCCGACAGTGCGGCAACTGAGACCGGTGCGGCGCAAGCCAAGCCATCGCGCAGCGCCGCATGATGGCCCACGCCTAGCCGTGCGCATGTTTGCCAGGCTGGTGGTGGCGGTGGCGGCGGGTGCGGCGGGTGTTTTGGCATTTGCCCCGTTTTACGCCTGGCCGCTGGCCATCGTCTCGCTGGTTGTGCTGTTTTCGCTGTGGGCACACACGCCCGCTCCCCGGCAGGCGGCGGCCATTGGTTTTGCCTGGGGACTGGGTTTGTTTCTGGCCGGGGTGTCGTGGATAGTTGTGAGCCTGCATGTTTACGGCAATATGCCCGCACCACTGGCAGGCCTCGCCGTGTTTTTATTTTGCAGTTATCTCGCCTTGTATCCGGCACTCGCCGGATGGTTGCAGGCACGGTTGCAGGTGCCTTCGTTGATGCGGTTGCTGCTGTTGATGCCGGTGGCGTTTGTCAGTGCGGAATATTTGCGCGGCTGGGTCGTGTCTGGTTTTCCATGGCTGATTCTTGGTTATTCGCAAACGCCCTCGGCGGAAATCATGGCACCCCTGGCGGGTTATGCGCCGGTGTTGGGCGTGTTTGGCATCAGCCTGATATTGGCATTGACTGCCGGTGCGGTGGTCGCGGCCTCGAAAAATTTATCCACGTTGGTGTTGCTGCCCGCGGCCAGGCACGCGCTGGTGATTGCCGCCGTGGTGTTGTGGCTGGGCGGCGTGTTGTTGGCGGCGCAGGAGTGGTCGAGCCCGTCGGGCAAGGCGCTGCCGGTTTCGCTGGTGCAAGGCAATATTGCGCAGCACCTGAAATGGCGCGAGGATCAGCGGGCGGCCACCATTGAAGCCTATCTTGAATTGGCCGAACAAAGCCGGGGCAGATTGATTGTGCTGCCGGAAACCGCTTTGCCGATGATGCTGCATGACGTGCCAGGTGCGGTGTTGTCGGTGCTGCACAGGAAGGCGGCTGCCAATGGCGGCGACCTGCTGATGGGCATCGCCTACGCCGACGGCAATACAAAAGCCGCAAATTTTATTGACTACTACAACGGCGCGGTATCAATTGGCGCTTCACCGCCGCAGCGTTACGCCAAACAGCATTTGGTGGCATTTGGCGAATTTGTCCCGCCGCTGTTTTCGTGGGTGTACCGCTGGCTGACCATACCGCTGTCGGGCTTCACACCCGGTCCCAGGTCGCCCGCGCCCATGCAGCTTGCCGGGCATTTTGTCGGCGTCAATATTTGTTATGAAGACACCTTCGGCGCGGAGATCGCCGCCTCACTGCCCCGCGCCGAATTGCTGGTCAATATGTCGAACATGGCCTGGTACGGCGACTCGCTGGCCGCCGACCAGCACGCACAGTTTTCACAAATGCGCGCGCTCGAAACTTCCCGCTGGATGCTGCGTTCCACCAACACCGGTGTGACCGCCGCCATGGATGAAAAAGGCCGCATCGTCAAGGCGCTGCCGCAATTCACGCGGGGTGTGCTGGAGGTGGAAGCCGTGCCGCGCCAGGGGGTGACACCGTATGTGCGTTGGAAAGATGCGCCGGTTTTGCTGTTGTTGGTGTTGGTGCTGCTGCTTTCATTCAATCAACACCGGCGGGCCGTGAAATAACATACTGCTTTGCCTCGCCACGGCGAAACCCTTAAAATGACGGTTTACGACTGAAGCGAAAATCAAATGAGCGGCCCCACCTTTCAGGAAATCATCCTGCGCCTGCAAAATTATTGGAACGCCAATGGCTGCGCGCTGCTGCAACCCTACGACATGGAAGTCGGTGCGGGCACCTCACACACCGCCACCTTTTTGCGGGCGCTGGGCCCCGAGCCGTGGCGCGCTGGCTATGTGCAGCCCTCACGGAGGCCGAAAGACGGCCGCTACGGCAACAATCCCAACCGCCTGCAACACTATTACCAATACCAGGTGGTGCTGAAGCCTTCGCCGCCGGATATTCTGGATTTGTATTTGGGCTCGCTCGCCGCACTCGACCTTGATTTGCAAAAAAACGACGTGCGCTTTGTCGAGGACGACTGGGAAAATCCCACGCTAGGCGCGTGGGGGCTGGGCTGGGAAGTGTGGCTGAACGGCATGGAAGTCACGCAGTTCACCTACTTCCAGCAGGTCGGCGGCATTGAGTGCAAGCCCATCACCGGCGAAATCACCTACGGGCTGGAGCGCCTCGCCATGTATTTGCAAAACGTCGAAAACGTCTATGACCTGGTGTGGACAACGTGGCAGGAAAACGGTGTCACCAAAACACTCAAATACGGCGACGTGTTTCATCAAAACGAGGTCGAGCAATCGACCTACAATTTTGAGCATTCAAACGTGCCGGTGCTGCTGCAACATTTCATCGACCACGAGGCGGATGCCAAACGGCTCATCGGGGTGCAATTGGCGCTGCCCGCCTACGAGCAGGTGTTGAAAGCCGCGCACACCTTCAACATGCTCGACGCACACGGTGCTATTTCCGTCACCGAGCGCGCGGCGTACATCGGCCGCATCCGCAATCTTGCCCGCAGTGTGGCACAGAGTTATTTTGAGTCGCGCGAACGGCTGGGTTTTCCGATGGCATCGCGCGAGGCCGTGGAAAAATTTGTGGTTGCGGCAAAGAAGGCGGCATAAGTGGACACACAAACCGAAACCTTGTTGGTTGAGTTGCTCACTGAAGAATTGCCGCCGAAGGCGCTACAAAAACTGGGCGTGGCGTTTGCAAATGCGATTCATGCCGGCTTGCTTGCCCGCGGGCTGGCAGATGCCGAGGCAAAAATTGAAATGTTTGCCACGCCGCGCAGGTTGGCGGTGCGCATCGGCAATGTGCGGGGGATAGCTCAAAATCGCGCGGAATCAAAAAAGTTGATGCCGTCAAAAGTGGCGTTGGATGCGACTGGCGCACCCACCTCGGCGCTGCAAAAACGCCTGGAAAAAGAAGGCGCTGCCTTCTCACAAACATCGCGCAAGGTTGAAGGCGGCGAAGAAATGGTTTACTTGGCGCTGTTGATCAAAGGCATGAGCCTGGCGGAAGGCTTGCAGACTGCGCTGCATGACGCCATCACCAAATTGCCCATTCCGAAATTGATGAGTTATCAGTTGGCCGATGGGCTGACCACAGTGCAATTCGTGCGCCCCGCGCATGGCCTGGTGGCAATGCACGGGGCGGATGTTGTTGCCGTGCATGCGCTGGGCTTGCAGGCGGGCAATGTCACACACGGCCATCGGTTTCAGGGTGAAAAAACCATCGTGCTGTCACATACCAGTGATTACGAATCGCAACTGGAAAAAGCGGGTGGGGTGATCGCGTCCTTCGACAAACGCCGCCACGAAATCGAGCGGCTGTTGTTCCGCCACGCCGAACAGTGCGGCGACACGCTTGGCGAGCGCGAGGACTATGCGGCGTTGCTCGATGAAGTCACGGGACTGGTGGAAATGCCGACGGTGTACGTCGGCCAATTTGAGCGCGAGTTTCTGGAGGTGCCCGCCGAGTGCCTGATTTTGACCATGAAGCTCAATCAAAAATACTTTCCGCTGTTTCTGTCCGAGGGCGGATTGTCGTCACGCTTTTTGTTGGTCTCCAACATGCGCCTCGATGATCCGCGCACGGTGATCGAAGGCAACCAACGGGTGATCCGGCCGCGGCTGGCGGATGCGCGGTTCTTTTTTGAGACGGACAAAAAAATCAAGTTGGTCAATCGCCTGCCGAAGCTCGCTGATGTGGTGTATCACAACAAATTGGGTTCACAGGGTGGGCGGGCGGAACGGGTGCGTTTGCTGGCGGGCGAGATTGCCGCGGGCATCGGCGCGGATCGGAGCATGGCCGAGCGTGCCGCCACCTTGGCCAAGGCCGATCTGGTCACCGATATGGTCGGCGAATTTCCGGAATTGCAGGGCATCATGGGGCGTTACTACGCATTGCACGACGGCGAATCCGCCACGGTTGCCGATGCAATTCAGCAGCACTACCAGCCGCGTTTTTCGGGCGATGCACTGCCGACGCATCCGGTCGGCCTGGCGCTGGCCTTGGCGGACAAGATGGAAACCCTGGCCGGATTGTTCAGCATTGGCCAGGAGCCCACCGGCGACAAAGATCCGTTTGCGTTGCGCCGCCACGCCTTGGGTGTGGTGCGGATGTTGATCGAGCGTGATTTGCCGCTGGGCGTGCATGACTTGACTGCTATGGCGCTAAAGCCATTTGTAAACGCGGCAGCGGAGGTGAACGAAAAACTTGTCACCTATATTTTTGACCGATTGGCCGGCTACTTGCGCGAGTTGGGTTATACCGCGCTGGAAATCGACGCGGTGGTGAGCCTGCGGCCACCACGTTGGGCAGAATTGCCCGCGCGGCTTGGTGCAGTGCGCGCGTTTTCGACGCTTGCGGAAGCGCAAGCACTGGCGGCGGCAAACAAGCGCATTGGCAATATTCTCAAGAAAGCGGATGGCGCGGCAGGCGACTACGACAAATCCAGATTTGTGGAGGCCGCCGAAACAGCGCTGGCCAACGCGATGGAAGCCGTCGTGCCCCAAGCCCGGCAACAATTCGACGCGGCGGATTATGAGGGGTCATTAAAATCCCTGGCCGCCTTGCGCGAACCCGTTGACACCTTCTTCGATCAAGTCATGGTCAACGCCGATGACCCTCTGGTTCGCGCCAACCGGCTGGGTCTGTTGGCGACACTGCAACGCGAAATGAACCGTGTCGCCGACCTGTCAAAACTGGCATCCTAGAAAAATCATGCCGACCCCTTCCAGGCTCATCATCCTTGACCGCGACGGCGTGATCAACGAAGACAGTTCCCGCTTTATCAAATCGCCCGCAGAATGGAAGGCAATTCCCGGATCCATTGAGGCTATTGCGAGTTTGAACCGGGCGGGTTACCGGGTGGTGGTGGCGACCAATCAATCGGGAATCGGCCGCGGCTTGTTTGACATGGCGGCTCTCGCCGCTATCAACGACAAGATGGTCGAGATGGTGTTTCGCCAGGGCGGTCGCATTGATGCGGTGTTTTTTTGCCCCCACACCGCCGACGCCCAGTGCGCCTGCCGCAAACCCAAATCCGGCATGTTTGAGGCCATCGCGGCGCGTTTCAAAATTGGTCTTGCGGGTGTGCCAACTGTCGGCGACGCGTTGCGCGATTTGCAGGCCGGCGCGGCGGTGGGCTGTGCGCCGATTCTGGTGTTGACCGGCAAGGGAAAATTAACCCAAGAGCAGGAAACATTGCCGACAGGAACATTGGTGTTTGCTGATCTGGCCCAGGCTGTGCGACATTTGGTGAGCGGGGCGGCAGCGGGTGCACGCCCATGATTTATCTGCGCTCTGGCGCATTTTTTGTTTTGGCTGTGCTCAACACCATTTTCTACGGCCTGTTCACCGTGCCGCTGGCGATACTTTGGCACGATGTGGGTTATGAATGTGCGCGCTCGTGGGGCTGGCGCATTCT
>JANPNJ010000506.1:0-2785 GCA_031427395.1 Burkholderiales bacterium | reverse complement strand
GCGTTTTCAGGCGAAGCGCAGCGCTTCAAGAATTTCGGCTTTGCGTTTTCCGCGCAGTTGACCGAGCTGCTGGTCGATTTGCGCCCGGCCGCCATTCAAGGCCTCAAAGACTTACGGCGGGATTTGGCCAACGCTGAAAAGCGCACCACCGACACCGCCACCCGCCAGCACTTCGCGCAGTTGCAGCGCGAAGTGGAAAAGATTTTGCGGATACGGGGAAGTTAGCGGTTAACGGGGTTACGGCTGGGTTGGCTGGATTATGGCTGAATCGCCACAAACCCTGAAGGCGCGGTGCCGGCATTGTCAATGGCGGTCATCGGCTGGTTGTCACCATTGGAGAGCCACACCACCAGTGTGCCATCCGGTTTTGCCCAGACAATATCCGCCAGGCCATCACCGTTGAAGTCTGCCGTGCCATACAAACGCCACAGAGGATCGGTGTTGGGCAACGCGGTCACAGTCGAGCGCACCAAGAGGCTGCTTGCCGTGCAGGATGCGTTCGGGTCGTTGGCATCGGCGGTTGAGGGGGGCAGTGTCAGGCCGGTGGCATCGAGTGCAATCAACCTGACCTCGCCAGTGGTGGCATTGCGAATGAGCATGTCGCCACGGCCAACGCGCGTGAAACTTGCCGCTTTGAGCGCCGTGAAGCCAGAGGGGATGACGCCTGCACCAAGATTCGCGCAACTGCGGCCAGTCGTGGCCATCAGCGCACGAATTTCATTGGCAGGGCTGATGTAGAGCATATCGGCGGCACCGTCGGCATTCAGGTCCACCGCGCCGAGCAGTTGCCAGCTCAGCGGGGCACCGCCGCGCTTGCGCACCTGCGCCACGCCCGTGCCATTGGTAAACCAGACATACGACACGCCGGAGTCGTCGAAATTTGGGGTTTGCCCGGTGAAGCGCCAGACAAAATCGCCAAAGCCATCACCATCAAGGTCGCCCAGCGCATCCACCCGCCACAGCAGGCGGACGTTGCGCAGAACACGGTTGTTGGCCGGATTCAGGTCAGGCCAAACGTTAACCTCGCCCAAGTCGCCCTGTGTGATGTTCAGAAAGGCCATGTCTGGCGTTTTGTTGCCGTCAATGTCAACCAGGCCCAAAACCCGGAATGCGGATCCTGGATCCAACGCCGCCGCGAATTGCAACTGGTTGGAAACCAGATTAGCAGTTTGAGATTGGGCGCTGGCATTGCGCAATCGCAATGGCTGGATGCCGCCGGGAACCATGACCGTGATGGTGCGGGGAAATGTGGGTGCCGAAAACCAATCCGAGTCGCCGTTTTGCATCGGCGTAAAAGAACAGTTGCCAGTGGCGATGAGGCGCAATGCCGCGCCGGTGGCGTTACAAATGTTTGGAGTATTGATTGCATAGATGACTGTCAAACCGGAACTGGCAACACCATTGAGCGGAACCGAGGTGCCCACTGTAGCTGTGGCCGGCACGGTGAGCGTGATGGTTTGCTCGCCTTTTTCAACTGTGAGGCTGAGTTTTCGGCGGCCGATGTTGCCGAAAGCATCAGCCGTGCGCACAAAAAATTCAAATGGCCCGGCGTTGAGTGGTGTACCTGAGACCACACCAGCCGTGCTCACCGTCAGGCCGTTGGGGAAAGTGCCCGAATCAAATGTAAATGTGGCCGGACCGTTGGCGCCGACAGCAACGAGTTGGGTGCTGAAAGGGATGCCCACTTTTGCGTTCGGCAGCACCGGCGGGCTGATGTCCAGCGCCACCGATTGTCCGCCAGCAAGTGTGCCGGTACTGGTTGCGTAATTGGCATCGCCGCTGTAGACGGCAGTAAGGGCAAACACGCCGGCGCTTGCAAACACGGTCGAGCACTGGGCAACCCTGGTGGTGAGCGCCACCGGGTTGCAACCTGCGATGGCGACGCCGCCGTTGCGGAAAATCACATTTCCGGTAATGGCAAAGGGTGGCGCAAAGGTGGAAGCCAGCACAGGGTCAGGGCGGTGCAGCACCGTGGTGTTGGCGGGAATATCACCAAATGCCGATGAGGCGGTTTCGTGGACACTGAAGCGGACGGCAGTGGTGGCAACCACGACATCAGGTGAAACATCGAATTGCATGACGTGTGTTGGCAACACACCCGCACCGCCGGCGGTGGCCTGAAAAACAACATAGCTCTGCCCAATGCCCCCACCCTGCGACACGACAATACTTGAAAAGGCCGCAGGTGTTGTCTGGTTTCTGAAATTCGCGGCGATGACATTCAGGCGAAATTTCGCGTCAATCAGGTCGTAGCGGTAATAAAGCGAGGAGCCAGCGGCACGGCCAACACCGGCTGAAAAAGTGGTGGCGATCAAACCGGTGGTCACGGTTCCGGTCAGCACCACGGTTTGCCCGGCAACGCTCGGGTTGACGCTCGAAGTGATGGACGTATTACTGGCGATTTGTGCATTTGCGGAAACATGGACCAGTGCGACAATGATGCCGACCATGCATGAAAACACTCTTGATGGGGTGATGGCGAAGCGCTTGGCGGGATTCATGGATGCGGGTTCCTTTCGGTGGCGATCACACTGCGGCGGCAGTCGGCACGCCAGACAAAAATGCAATGCCGCGAGTTTACACCCCGATGCGCCAGCCATGAAAAACTGCCACCAACCGGAGGCCAATCTAAACCTGCGGCAAGGCAAACCCGCGCACACCCATTTTTTCCTGTTGCATGGCGGCGGCCAGCAGCTTGGAGGCTTGGTAAACGGCGTTGATGGTCGGGGTGGCAATGCCGGCGAGTTGCCCCAGCTCGACCACTGCGCCGACCAGCGCGTCGATT
>JANPNJ010000505.1:0-1906 GCA_031427395.1 Burkholderiales bacterium | reverse complement strand
GAACGTGGTCACCCTGAAAATTCCGCCGCTGCGCGAGCGCCGCGAGGATATTCCGCTGCTGCTCAACGCATTTGTCAAACGGCTTGCCGCGCGTTATGCAAAACGCGTCAGCGGTTTTTCGCCGGATGCCCTGTCGATGTTGCTGGCCGCACCCTGGCCGGGCAATATCCGCCAATTGCTGAATGTGTGCGAACAAGCCGTGGCACTCACCACCTCCGAGATCATGCCCGTGGGGTGTGGTGGAACAGGCCATGCAAATCGGCCGTGACAGCCTCGATGGCTTCGAAGAATCGCGCCGCCAATTTGAATATGATTACCTCACCCGCCTGTTGAAACTCACCCAGGGCAGCGTCACTCAAGCAGCCAAAATCGCCAAGCGCAACCGCACCGAATTTTACAAATTGCTGCAACGGCATGGCCTGGAGGCGGCGCATTTCAAAAAATAGCGGGCACTTTTGCCCGCGCCTAATCACGTCACATCCGCGCGCCCAGTGTCGTCGCTTGACGACGCAAATTGCCGCACAAAAACAAACACTTGGGAAAAACACGCGGTTTCGTGTCGGGTTGCCACGACAAACACCCGCTTCGCGTTTCCCTGCGGACAAAACCCATCCGTAAAAACAGTCTCTCTCGCTTGAAAATAATTGGCACGGCAATTGCAACACATTATTTGAATGCTTGTGGACTGCCCTCCCTCCCTGGGCAGCGTGGTTGACGGATAGGTCCCCGCCAACCTTGGTTTTTTTCTGCAAGTATTCGAGAGTGCGCCTTTTGGGGTGATCGAAAGATCACCCCACTTTTTTTGCGCGCCGTGTGAATGAATTCAATAACCGCGCATTACATCGACCGTCGGCGGCAACACGCCATCGGCACGATAACGCGCCACATTGGCCGCGACAATGCGCGCCGCGCTGGTGTGATCGGTGGGTGCCGAGACATGCGGCAGCACGGTGATTTTTGGGTGATGCCACAGCGCACTCTCGGGGGGCAGCGGCTCGGTGGCAAACACATCCAGCACCGCGTGTGACAAGGTGCCGGCATCGAGTTCCGCCACCAGCGCATCGACATCGACCACCGCCCCGCGCGCAAAATTCACCAGCGCCGCGCCACGTTTCAACATGGCGAGGCGCTCAGCATTGAGCAGCGTGTTTGTTTGTGGCGTGAGTGGCAACAGTACCACCACCATATCGGCTTGTTGCAGCACTTGCCGCAAGCCGTCCTCGCCAGTGTGCGCATCCACCCCATCGATTTTTTTCACCGACTGGCTCCAGCCACAGACACGGTATCCGGCCGCCAACAGGCGCACTGCTGCGGCACGGCCCATCTCGCCAAGCCCAAGCAGGCCGATGGTCACTTCACCCGGCGGGCGGTATGGGCGCGGCTGCCAAACTCGTTGGCGTTGTTGGGCGGCATAAGCGGGCATGTCGCGGTGCAGAAACAACGTCCACGCCAGCACCGCCTCACCCATGGTGTGCGCCAACATCGGATCAATCAAACGCACCAAGGGAATTTTTTGCGCCGCGACCACCGGCAGCACCCGCTCAACCCCTGCCCAGACACTGTGTACCCAGCGCAATCCCGTGTAGCGCAACAATTGTTCCGGGGTGGGGTTGGCGACAATGGCAATCTGCACTGTCGCTGCCTCCTCGTCGCGAAAATCCTGATTGTGAATGATGTGTTCATGCGGCATCGCTGCCGCGAGTGCGTCTATCCAGCCTTGGTCATCATGCCCGGCAACAAAGGCAATGGCCCGCTTCGCACCAACATCATGCGGCATACATCTGGCTCATGTCACGCAAGCCCTTGATCTCCAGCGGGTTGCCGAACGGGTCCAGAAAAAACATGGTGTGCTGCTCACCAGGCGCACCGGCAAAACGCACGCCCGGCGGAATCACAAATGGAATTT
>JANPNJ010000504.1:0-1723 GCA_031427395.1 Burkholderiales bacterium | reverse complement strand
ACTTGATTGCGCCAAAAATTGCGCCGCCACTTGATCGAATGGTTTTTTCTCCAACTCGGCGGCGGCGTTCATGCCGCGCATGGCATCGTTTGTTATGCTGCCTTCCAGTTTTGCCAGCGCGGCCCACGCCTTCGGATGGCGCTGCGGCAAATCGGCTTTGTGCAGCAGCACCGCGTCATAGCGTGGAAAATAACCGGCGTCGTCCACCAGCACCGTCAATTGGTATTTGCCGATCTTGGCATCAGTCGAATAAATATCAATGACATCGACCTCGCCCTGCGCGATGGCCTCGTAAGCCAGGCCATGATCGAGCCCGCGCGGCGTCACCCACGGCAGCGCATAGGTTTTTTTCAAGCCCGGCCAACCATCCGCGCGGCCGATGAATTCCTGTGACAGGCCAAGCCGCAAATCGGCGTGTGCTTTCAAGTCGGACAATTTTGCAATGCCGCGTTTGCGCGCCATGGCAGACGGCATCGCCAATGCATAGGTGTTGTTGAAGCCCAGCGGCAGCGACACCGCCAAACCCATCGGCGCAAGTTTTTGGTTGAGCTCCGCCAGCGGCGGCACGTGATCCAGTTTTAATATTTCGCGGGCGATGGTGCCGGTGTATTCGGGATACACATCAATGCCGCCGGTGGTGAGCGCGTTGAGCACAATGGCGGTGTTGCCGAGGCCCTGGCGGTGCACCGCGTTGGCCACACCATCCACGTTGGCGGTTTGGCGGATGATTTCGGCCAGCACATACGATTCAGTGAAACGTTTCGAGCCTACCTTGAATGCGCGATCCGCGTCAGCTCGCACCAGCGATGGCGCGACAAGCAACAACATCAGCGCGGCGGCACCCGCGAATCTCCGGCATTGGCTGAACATTTGCGCAGTTTGTCACGAATGCCGGATGGTGGCGTGCGCCGGTCAATGCCCGTGGCCGGCGTGCTCCGAATGTTCCCGATCACCGTCCGCGCGCGCGCGATCAAACGCCTTGCCAAAAAACAGCGCATTGTCGAGCAGGCGGCGGCTGCCCGGCCAGCCGCCGCGAAAGCCCAACGCGGCCGCGCTCATGATCACACTGCCGGCGCCGACACGTTCGGCCGTCAGCGCCGCGCTTCCCGCCAGCCGCTTTTTGTTTTCGTCTGAAACATAACCGCTCACCAGTGGCTTGTCGGCATACGCCGCGACCGTGCCGAACCGGTCATTTTCCAGACGGAATACATCGGCATGGGCAAGAAACAGCGGCAAATCATTGCGCGGCAAGCCTGCCGCAAGCGGGTGACTGCGGTCGATGTCCACGGTCATGATGGCGCCGGCAATCCGGTTTTTGACAAAGTCGTCGTCCTGGTCGCGGTACGGCATGCGCTTTGAATTGTCTTTGCGCGCGGCGTCGGATTTTGGCTTGTCCGCAGCGGCGGGCTTGGGCTTGTCCGCGCCGATTGGCTTCTCCTTGTCATCCACCGGCGGCTTTTCTTCCTCGGCCGTCGCCTTGCCTGCCGCCTTCACCTGCCGGGTATGCAAATAACTTTGCCCATCCGCCCATTTCAGCGCGCCCTCAACCCCAATGATGACCCCGCCCAGCCGGACAAACGACTCCAGCGCCTTGTTGGCTTCGGCTGTCAGCCGATAGTTGCCGTCACCCATGATGATATGGGTGTAGCGGGAGAGGTTGGTGGTGGTGAGGCGCTCCAGCGGCAAATGTGACGCCGGCAAATGCAGGTGGGTGTCGAGCCAA
>JANPNJ010000503.1:0-1536 GCA_031427395.1 Burkholderiales bacterium | reverse complement strand
TCCAGTTGCCAGACGCCGGTGGTGATGGTGCCGGTCTTGTCAAACACCACGTCGGTGGCGGTGGCAAGGGTTTCCAGAACGTGGCTGCGCACCACCAGCAGGCCGCGCTCGGCCATGGCACCCAGCGCCGCGGCCGCCGCGGTGGGGGCGGCCAGCGCAAAGGCGCAGGGACAGGTGATGGCAAGAATCGCAACCGCAACGGCAAGTCTCTTGCCGGGATCAATCACGGCCCAAATGAGCGCGCCGCACAACGCCAGCAACAGCGTGGCCGGTGCCAGGTATCGCGCCACTTTGTCGGCAATGCCATGGAAAGCAGGGCGCGTCATCAGGCCGCTTTCAACCAACCGCGCCAACTGCGCCAGCACACTGCTTTCACCGACCGCGGTGACGCGGACCACAATGGCACCCAGTGTGTTGAGTGTGCCGCCCGTCACCGCGTCGCCAACACGCTTGATGACCGGTGCCGATTCGCCAGTCATCAACGCCTCGTCCACTTCGGTGGTCCCGCGCAGAATCACCCCGTCGGCGGGGATGATGGCACCTTGCTCAACAGCAATCACGTCATGCCGGCACAACATGCGTGAGTTCACCCGTTCGTGTGACTCACTGTGCGGAAAATCGGGCAGGCGCGAGACCGCAACGGGCTGCGGATTGGCCATGCGTTCGATGCGCCCGGCGGTGCGGTCACGTGCGGCGGATTCGATCCAACGCGCACCCAGCAGCAGAAAAATGAACATGGTGATGGCATCAAAATAGAGATGGCCGTGCTGTGTGATGAGCGCCCAGGTACTGGCCGCAAAGGTGAGCAACAGGGCGACGGCCACCGGCAAATCCATGCCGATGTGATTGCTGGCCAGGCCACGCCATGCGGCGACAAAGATCGGGCGCGCGGAAAACAACAACGCCGGCACGGTCATGAGCCAGGCGGCCCAGCCCATCAATTGCCTGGCGTCCGGCGCAATGTCATCAACTGTGGCGAAGTAAAGTGGCACGGTCAGCATCATCACCTGCATCATGGACAGGCCGGCGACACCAAAATGGACGAGTTGCCGACGCCGTGCGCGCAGGCGGCGGTCGTCGCGGCTGGTGTCGTCAATCCGCTCGGCCTGCAAGCCGACGCGCCGCAGCGCGTCGATGAATACGTCCGCGTCTGGATGGTCGGCCTGCAGGCGCACGCTATGGGTGGTGAAGTTCACCCGCACGTCGCGGACACCGGCCATGCGGTTGAGGGTTTTTTCCGCCAGCCACACGCAGGCCGCGCAGGTGAGATTGCGCAGGTAGAGGGCGACGGACGCGCGCGTCTGCGTGTGTGTGTCCGGCTTGGCCGCGGCGGGTGCGGCTGTTGCCAACGCGGGCGGCATTTCCTCCGGCCGGGTTGAGTAGCCGCGGCGGTGCCGGTAAAAATCATCCAGGCCGCTGTCAATGATCATGGCGGCCACGGCCTCGCAGCCCACGCAGCACATGGCCTGGTGTTTGCCGCTCCACAGCACGCCGAATGTGGTTGACGGGGCAACCGGCAGGCCGCAATGAAAACAT
>JANPNJ010000502.1:0-2407 GCA_031427395.1 Burkholderiales bacterium | reverse complement strand
TGACATGCCGTCAGGCTCGATTCTTGTCCAGACCAGATTGCGCAAACTCTATTTTGTGCTCGGCAATGGCAAGGCCATTGAATATCCCGTGGGCGTTGGCCGCGAAGGATTTCAATGGTCAGGAAAAAACCGCAAATCCCGGAAAGCCGAATGGCCAACCTGGCGTCCACCCTCTGTCATGATCAAACGGGAAGCAGAAAAAGGTCATGACCTGCCAGAGGAAATGGCGGGCGGTCCGGAAAATCCCCTGGGCGCGCGCGCCATGTATATCGGCGATACCGAGTTTCGCATTCACGGCACCACGACACCATCCAGCATTGGCAAGGCTGTTTCATCAGGCTGCATCCGTTTGCTCAATGAACACGTCATTGATCTATATGAGCGCGTGAAAATCGGTGCCAGCGTCATCGTCGAATAATCCCACCTGTATCCCCCACCTCCGCCCCTTCGGCGAAGGCGCGTTAAAAAAGGCCGGAGGTGGGGGGCAACCGGTGAGTTTCTGACGCCGTTCAGTCGAATGCAGAGAGTTGTTTCAAACGGTGTCGCTTCTGTCATACGTCGCTTAAAAACCGCTCGGCACACACTTTCAAAGTTTCAGCCATCGGGCGCTTTCCCCAGTTGTTGGCAGAAAAAATTTCGCACTCCACCAGTCCCTGATAGCCCGCCGCTTCGACCATCGTTCGAATGCCGCGAATGTCAATCACGCCGTCACCCATCATGCCACGGTCGTTCAGCACGTCTTGCGTGTCGCACAACCAGTCGCAGACGTGGAAACCGAATATCCGATCTCCGGCGCGTTTGATGTCCCGCGCCAGATAGGGATCCCACCACAAGTGATAGACATCGACCAGTACACCGAGCCATGGATCATTGCTTGCAAGAGTGGCAGTCAATTTGCAATTGCGTGTGCGTCAAAACTTCGCCGATTGCGCTACGGCCACGCCGGAGAGTGACCGTCAATTTGTTATTGCGCCTGCGTCAAAACCCTTTAAACCACGCAGGCCGGTTGCCCGGATCGCCTGCCGGGGGAGCAGGGGGCGCGGGCGGTGCCTCAGCCTCGGCGGGTTTGGGTTGCGCTTGGGCGGTGGGCGCGGGCTTCTCTGGCGGCGCGGCCGAGGTTGCTGGCGGGGGTTTGTAGCTTGGGGGCAACTGGCTGGTTTGCGGATAACCGGCAGAGTCAAGCGCCTCGCCCCAGGCCACCGCCTCAAAACCTGAATGCTTGTTGGGGCCAACCGTCAACACCGGAATCGAAGTCGCGCCAGTGATCTTGGTCAATACCTGAACGTCTTCATTCGACTTGATGGTTTTCTCTGTAAACGGAATACCGCGTTTGGTCAAAAACGCGCGCCCGGCGTCGCAGGCAGAGCAACCGGGTGCAGTAAAGAGCGTGACCGGCGAAATGCGCGACGCCTGTTGGAGCGCATATGGCAGATTGGACGCGCCGCCAGCAGGCGCTGCAGCGGGAGCAATAGCCGTTTTTTGCACCCCTTTTACAGAAGCAGGAGGCGGCGTATCGCTGTAGACGACGCGGCCATCGGGGCCGGTGTACTTGTATTGCGCGAGCGCGTGGGCTGCACAAAAAAAACTCGCTGCGAAGAAAAAAACTTTTTGAATTTTCATCTTGCTCTCCTTAATAATCAAGAAGTTAAGCGGTAATCATACCACTGTGCCTGAGAAGTGCATCCATGCTCGGATCTCGCCCCCGGAAGGCGCGGAAACTCTCCGCAGCGGGGCGGCTGCCGCCAACGGCAAGCACCTCGGCGTGAAACCGCGCGCCGGCAGCTGGTGAGAGCACGCCTTCCTCCTCAAACGCGCTATAGGCATCGGCCGACAACACCTCGGCCCATTTGTAGCTGTAGTAGCCCGCCGCATAGCCGCCGGCGAAGATGTGCGAGAAATTGTTGGGGAAGCGGTTGTACGCGGGGGGATGCAGCACCGCCACGCGCTGGCGAATCTCATCGAGCAATGCCAGAGGGGTTTGCCAGGCCGCATCAAAATCAGAATGCAACTGCATATCGAACAGTGAGAATTCAATTTGCCGCACGGTCTGCATGCCGGCCTCAAAATTTGTCGCGGCGAGCATTTTGTCGAATAGCGCGCGCGGCAGCGGCGCGCCCGAATCCACATGCGCGGTCATGTGTTTCAGGACATCCCACTCCCAGCAGAAGTTCTCCATGAACTGGCTTGGCAATTCAACCGCATCCCATTCGACACCGTTGATGCCGGAAACCCCCAGATCATCAACGCGCGTGAGCATGTGATGCAGGCCGTGGCCGAATTCGTGGAACAGCGTGATGACGTCATCGTGGGTAAACAGGGCCGGGCGTTTTTGGCCATTGGCTTCACCCACACCACGCGCGAAGTTGCAGGTCAGATACGTGACCGGGGTTTGCACCGTGCCGGGGAC
>JANPNJ010000501.1:0-4172 GCA_031427395.1 Burkholderiales bacterium | reverse complement strand
GGTCGCCTTTTCTTTGGTTACTTTCTTTTGGCAGTGAGTCGAGGGTTTCGCAAAGCGTGCTTTGCGCTCGACGAACCGGAAACCGATGCAGCGGTTTCCGCATACAAAGTAACTTGCCGCCGGGCAACCCCCGGCATCGGTCGTCGCATAAGTAACAAGAACACCTTTTGCACCAACCGCTGGATCCCGGCTTCCGCCGGGATGACGGTGATTATTCTTGAATTATTCTCTCGTAAAGAAAACCATCTAACCGCCCACCCGCAACATAATCTTCCCAATATGCACCGACGATTCCATCAACCGATGCGCCTCAACCATTTCATCCAACTCAAACACCTGATGAATCACCGGCCGAACGACACCTGCGGCCAATAACGGCCACACTTTTTCCGCCAATTGCGAGGCAATCAACGCCTTCTGTGCATCCGGCCTCGCGCGCAGGGTCGAGCCGGTGATGGTTTGTCGCTTCATCATCAGTGGACGGAAATCCACTTCTGCCTTGCCACCTTGCAAAAATGCGATGAAGCAGTAGCGGCCTTCGAGCGCGAGCGAGCGCAGGTTTTTCTCAATATACGAACCACCGACCATGTCGAGAATCACATTCACACCTTTTTTCTGCGTGACGGTGGCGATTTCATTCATCCAATCCTGTATTTTGTAATTGAATACATGGTCGGCACCGATGGTTTTGCAAAACGCGGCCTTTTCATCATTGCCGACGGTGGTGAACACCTCCGCGCCGAATGCCTTGGCCAATTGAATCGCGGTCAGGCCGATGCCGCTGGAGCCGCCATGAACCAAAAATCGTTCGCCTGAGGTGAGTGCGCAGGTGTTGAACACATTGACCCACACGGTGAAAAAATTCTCTGGCACCGCGGCGGCATTGAGCATGGACAATCCGGTGGGTATTGGCAGGCAATGCGCCGCCGGTGCCACGCAATATTCGGCATAACCGCCTCCCGGTGTGAGTGCGCAGAGCGCATCACCAACATGCCAGCGTGTCACCTTGCCGCCGACCGCCACGACTTCACCCGAAACCTCCAGCCCCATCACGGGTGAAGCGCCGGGCGGTGGTGCGTAATTGCCCTGGCGCTGCGCCACATCGGGTCGATTGACGCCGGCATAGGCGACACGGATCAGGACATCGTCCGCACCACAGGTTGGCAGTGCGCTGTTGGCGATATGCATGACCTCGGCCTCGCCGCTGGCGGTGACGGCAATATGGCGCATGGTGTTTGGAAGGGGAAGGGAAGGGGATGACATGGGCTGGCTCGCAGAAAAAATCGGATGGCGTAGCTTACAGATTTTCCGGTCGCAGTTGCATATGGATAAAACCATTAAAGTCATTATCTGGAGCGGCGTTTCAAGCAAAATATGCTGAAAATGCCCGCCAATAAATGACTTTGTATAATAAATGGTTGTGCATTTTCCGTTGCGCTGCACAATTTGCCAAGGGCACTCTGTTAAAATCGCCAAGTTGAATTTGTTTCCGAGCCATCGTTTTTTTTAGGTAAGCCATGCCGATCTATGCCTACAAATGCGCCACATGCGGTCATGCCGACGATGTGATGCAAAAAATGTCCGACGCCGTGTTGACGACCTGCCCGAAATGCGGGGCGGAGGCGTATGGCAAACAATTGACCGCGCCGGGTTTTGCGCTCAAGGGCAGCGGCTGGTATGTGACCGATTTCAAAGGCGGCAACAACAAGCCTGCCGAAACCAAAACAGAAACCAAGCCCGAAACCGCGGCAGCGCCCGCTGCCGTAGCCCCACCGGCTGTTTCATCCACGCCTGCCGCGCGTAGCGCGGCTCCGGCCGCGACCTGACGCCATGAAAAAATATTTGATCGCCGGGCTGTTGGTGTGGGTGCCGCTTGTCATCACCGTATGGGTGCTGAAGCTGCTCATCGACACCATGGATCAGACGCTGCGGTTGTTGCCGGATCGATTCCAGACTGTCGCCTTGCTCGGCTTTCATGTGCCTGGCATGGGGGTGATTTTGACGGTGGCGATTGTGCTCATCACCGGCGTGATCGCCGCCAATTTTTTTGGCAAGAAATTGCTCGGCTGGTGGGACAACATTTTGCAGCGCATTCCGATTGTCAGATCGGTTTATGGCGGGGTAAAGCAAATTTCCGACACACTGTTTTCGCCGGAGGGCAAGGCTTTCCGCAAGGCGGTGCTGGTGCGTTACCCGCAGCACGACACCTGGACGGTGGCGCTGCTCACCGGCGAGCCGGAGCATGAAGTCACCGACCACCTGGGGAACACCAACTACGCCGTGTTTGTGCCGACCACCCCCAACATCACCGCTGGGTTTTTTCTGATTGTGCCCAAGGCTGAGGTCATCCCGCTGAAGATGACGGTTGACCAGGCACTCAAATACATTATTTCCATGGGTGTGGTCGAGCCGCCGCGTTTTGTCCCGCCCTCACCCCCCATCCACAGCAACGGCGCCGAGATGAAAACATCCGGCACCGACCCCAATCGTTAGCTATTAGTCTCATGGTCGTTGGAATTTTTCCCAGCGGCGTGTTGATTCCCCAGCGCGGTTTTGTGATCGCGCCCCTGTGCCGGTCAAACAAAACCCGCGCCAATATTTTCCCCCGCCGCGCTTCGTTGTGTTGCGGCAAAAATTGAATGACCACCATGCGAACCAACTATTGCGGCTTGATTGACGCAAACCATCTCGGACAAACCGTCACCGTTTACGGCTGGGCACACCGCCGCCGCGACCATGGTGGAGTGATTTTTATTGACCTGCGCGACCGCGAAGGACTGCTGCAGGTGGTGATTGATCCGGATACCCCGGCGGCATTTGCCACCGCCGACCAGGCGCGCAACGAATTTGTGCTGCGTGTCGAGGGCATCGTGCGGCGTCGCCCGGATGGCACCGTCAACACCAGCCTGAAGTCTGGAGAAATCGAAGTGCTCGCCAAGGGCATCGAAATACTGAATGCCTCGTTGACGCCACCCTTCATGATGGACGACGACAACATCAACGAGGAAACACGCCTCAAATACCGCTACCTCGATTTGCGCCGTCCAATCATGCAGGCCAACATGCGCCTGCGCCACCGGGTGTCGTCGGCGGCGCGGCGTTATCTCGACGACAACGGTTTCATTGATGTTGAAACACCGTTTTTGTACAAGTCCACCCCCGAAGGCGCGCGTGAATTTCTGGTGCCTTCACGCATCCACGACGGCCAGTTTTACGCCCTGCCGCAATCGCCGCAGTTGTTCAAACAGTTGTTGATGGTGGCGGGTTTTGACCGCTACTACCAAATCGTCAAGTGTTTCCGTGATGAAGACTTGCGCGCCGACCGCCAGCCCGAATTCACGCAGATCGATATTGAGACTTCATTTCTCACCGAGCGTGAAATCCAGGACATCATGGAAGGGCTCATCAAGGCGCTGTGGAAAGCCGGTGTCGGTGTGGACCTGCCTGATTTTCCGCGCATGACCT
Source organism: Burkholderiales bacterium (assembly GCA_031427395.1). Classification (GTDB taxonomy): domain Bacteria; phylum Pseudomonadota; class Gammaproteobacteria; order Burkholderiales; family Usitatibacteraceae; genus UKL13-2. The sequence continues at coordinate 707 of JANPNJ010000501.1, read as the reverse complement.
ACGCCGATGCGATGCGCCGTTTTGGTTCGGACAAGCCGGACTTGCGCAATCCGCTCGAATTGACCGAGCTGACGGACTTGATGAAAACGGTGGACTTCAAAGTCTTCCGCGCGGCGGCTGACATGAAAAACGGCCGTGTTGCCGCGCTGTGTGTGCCGGGCGGCGGCGAAAAATTTTCGAGAAAAGAAATCGACGACATGACCGCCTTTGTCGCCATTTACGGCGCGAAGGGTCTGGCGTATATCAAAGTCAATGACCTGGCAAAAAGCCATGAAGAAGGATTGCAATCGCCGATTGTGAAATTTTTCGACGCGCCGACACTCACGGCAATTCTGCAGGCGTGCCACGCTAAAAACGGCGATGTGATTTTCTTTTGCGCCGACAAGGCCAAGGTGGTCAACGATGCACTCGGTGCCCTGCGCAGCAAGATCGGCAACGAAAAAGGCTTCACCGCAAAGGGCTACCAGCCGCTGTGGGTGGTGGATTTCCCGGCCTACGACTATGACGAAGAACATCAGCGTTACGTGTCGGCGCATCATCCGTTCACCGCGCCCAAGGACGAACATGTCGCGCTGATGGACAGCGACCCGTCACAGGTGCTGGCCAAGGCCTACGACGTGGCTATGAACGGCTGGGAAATCGGCGGCGGCTCGGTGCGCATCCACTCGCCCGAGTTGCAGGCCAAACAATTTGCCGTGCTGGGCATT
>JANPNJ010000500.1:0-5529 GCA_031427395.1 Burkholderiales bacterium | reverse complement strand
GAAAGCAGAAAAAGTGAAGCCATGATTGCGCGTTTTGTCGAGTGGCTCGACATGAAAGACATCATCGACCGGCGCACCGAAGGTTTTTCGCAGGGCGAGCGCATGAAGGTGGCGATTGTGCGCGCACTCGTCCACGAGCCTTCCACAGTGATTCTCGATGAACCCACCAACGGCCTCGATGTGATGACCACCCGCGCCCTGCGCGAGCTGATCAAACGCCTCAAGGCCGAGGGGCGCACGGTGTTGTTTTCCTCGCACATCATGCAGGAGGTGGCGGCACTCTGCGACGAGATCATCATCATTGCCAGGGGCCGCATCACCGCCCAGGGCAGCACCGGTCAATTGCTCGCGCAAAGCGGCAAGGCCAATCTCGAGGACGCCTTTGTCCTGCTCGCGGGCATTGACGACCAACCCCACATGCAGGCGGCGTAAATCATGGCGCAATCCAAACTACACACCATTTTGACCGTCGCCAAAAAAGAATTGACCGACCACATGCGCGACCGGCGCACCACCATGTTGGTGCTGCTGCTGTCGATCGCCATGGGGCCGCTGATACTGATGGGGCTGGGTTATTTCATTTCGTCGATTGAACAAAAAGCCGAGAAAAAAGAAATATTTGTGCAGGGGCAATCACACAGCCCGCAGTTGGTCAATTTCATGCTTCGCCAGGACATGAAAATCAAGGAGCCGAAGCCCGACTTTCGTGACCTCGTCAAGCAGGGCAAACACGATCCGGTGCTGGTGATCCCAGTGGATTTCGAAAAAAAATTCCTGACTGGCGAGGCCAAAGTCGAGCTGGTCTATGACGATACCCGCCAGGATACCGGCAATGTCGCCATCGGCGTGCTGCGCGGGGTGCTGCGCGGCTTCAATCAGGAGGTGGCCGGACAGCGGCTCATTGCGCGGGGGGTGTCGCCAGCCATATTGCGGCCGGTGGAAGTGCAAAACTCCAATCTGGGCACCGCCGCGCAGCGCGCCGCCGCACTGTTGTTTATCATTCCCTGGGTGACGCTGATCGGTTGTGTGACCGGCTGCACGTCCATGGCGGTGGACCTCGGCGCGGGCGAGCGCGAACGCGGCTCGCTCGAGCCCTTGCTGATGACGCCGATTGCGCGTGACGCGCTGGTGATGGGCAAGGCGCTGGCGGTGTCACTCTATGCACTCGGCATTGCCATACTGACCATGTTGGGTTTTGCGCTTACGCTCAAATTCGCCAATCTGCCGAGTATCGCCAGCGTGATATCGCTGTCGTTCACCCAATACGCGGTGTTTTTTTTGATGCTGGCGACCTTCGCCCCCGCCATGGCGCTGATGCAAATCCTGCTCTCCACTTATGGCCGCACATTCAAGGAAGGCCAAACCTACGCCACCTATGCGATTCAGTTGATTGCCCTCTTGCCGGTGGTGGCCATGTTCGGCCAATTCAAGGATGCCGCTTGGCAGCTTTTTGTGCCGGTGCTGGCGCAGCTCATGGTCATCACCCGCATCCTGCGCGGGGAGAGTGTGGAGGTGATGCACTACGCGCTGCCTGCGGCAATCAACATCGCCATTTTTGTGGTGTGTGTGGTGTTGATTGCGCGCTTGCTGAAACAGGAGAAGATTATTTTTGGCCGGGCGTGACGTGGGCGTGAACAAGTGAACTGGTGAATCGTGAGAGTAGTGCGGGCGTGGCTCGGGTATAATTTTTTGCGAATTCTCCAATATCCACGCGCCATTTCAGCCTGAATGCCGCCAAACTCCGTACCAATGGCTGAGTTTTGTATTTTTATGTCTGCAACATTGAATGCCATCCAACAGGCGCGCGCATTCAAACCACCTTTGCTCCTCTATAATTCAAACACTCGTTTGAATCAAATTTCCATTCTCAGCCATTCCAAAGCCCATGAAAATTCTCGTGCCCGTCAAGCGTGTGGTGGATTACAACGTCAAGGTTCGTGTCAAAGCGGATCAAAGCGGTGTCGAACTTGCCAACGTCAAAATGTCCATGAATCCGTTCGACGAAATTGCCGTCGAGGAGGCGTTGAAACTCAAAGAAGCCGGCATCGCCAGCGAAATTGTCGTCGTTTCCATCGGTGCCACACAGTGCCAGGAAACGCTGCGCACCGCGCTGGCGATGGGTGCGGATCGGGCGATATTGGTTGAAAGCAATGTGGATGTGCAGCCGCTGGCGGTGGCCAAGGTTTTGAAGGCGCTGGTGGAAAAGGAAGCGCCGCAATTGGTGCTGCTCGGCAAACAGGCCATCGACGACGACGCCAGCCAGACCGGACAGATGCTGGCAGGTCTGCTTGGCTGGTCGCAGGCGACCTTTGCCTCGAAGGTGGTGGTCAATGGCAACGAGGCCAGCGAGGCTTACGTGACGCGCGAAATCGACGGCGGCATGGAGACCGTGACGGTCAAGCTGCCAGCCATTGTCACGGTGGATTTGCGCCTGAACACGCCGCGTTATGCCACGCTGCCCAACATCATGAAGGCCAAGAAAAAGCCGCTGGATGTGATGACACCCGAGGCGCTGGGGGTGGATGTGACCCCGCGCATCAAAACCCTGAAAGTGGCCGAGCCCCCCAAGCGCAAAGGCGGGGTGATGGTGGCCGATGTGGCCGCGCTGGTGGACAAACTCAAAAACGAAGCACGCGTGATTTAATTTTTTCGGGATTCATATGACCATTCTCATTGTTGCCGACCACGACAACACACACATCAGACCGGGCGTGACCAATGCGGTTGCCTGTGCCACAAAAATCGGCGGTGACATCCATGTGCTGGTTGCGGGCAGCCAATGCACAGGTGCGGCGGGTGCGGCGGCGCACATTGCCGGCGTGACGAAAGTGCTGGCCGCCGATGCGCCGCACTATGCGCGGCCAGTGGCCGAAAATATCGCGCTGCTGGTGGTGGGGTTGGCGAAAAGTTATTCGCACGTTTTGTTTGTCGCCTCCGCCGCCGGCAAAAACACCGCGCCACGGGTTGCCGCCATGCTCGATGTGGCGCAATTGTCAGAGGTGGTGGCGGTTGAATCCGCTGATACATTTGTCCGCCCCATCTACGCGGGCAATGCCTTCGCCACGGTGCAATCACTGGATGCGATCAAGGTCATCACTGTGCGCGCCACCGGCTTTGAAGCGGTGGCAGCCACCGGCGGCAATGCAAGCATTGAAAATATCGCCGCCGCCGCCGACACCGGGTTGTCCGCCGTCACCGCCCAGGAACTGAGCAAGTCGGATCGCCCGGAATTGGTCGCGGCCAAACGTGTGGTGGCCGGTGGTCGCGGCCTGGGTGATGGTGACAAATTCCGCGCGTTGCTCGAGCCGCTTGCCGACAAACTCGGCGCGGCATTGGGGGCATCACGCGCGGCGGTCGATGCGGGCTTTGTGCCCAATGATTACCAAGTCGGGCAAACCGGAAAAATCGTCGCCCCCGAACTCTATATCGCCATTGGCATTTCCGGGGCGATCCAGCATATGGCCGGCATGAAAGACAGCAAAGTGATCGTTGCCATCAACAAGGACGCGGACGCGCCGATATTCCAATTTGCCGACTATGGCCTGGTGGGCGATTTGTTCACGCTGGTGCCGGAGCTGACCGCGGCGATCTGATCGTAACTGACGCGCATTCCCAACTGGAGTTTCACCATGTCCAACTACACCGCCCCCCCTCAAAGACATCAACTTCATATTGAACAACGTGGTCGGCCTCGATGCAGTCACTGCGCTGCCCGGATGCGAAGAAGTGACGGGCGATCTGGTCGAGGCGATATTTTCCGAGGCCGGCAAATTTTCCGCCGAGGTGCTGGCACCATTGAACCGCACGGGTGACGTAGAAGGCGCGAAAATCGCGGATGGTGTCGTGACGACACCAAAAGGCTTCAAGGACGCGTACTGGAAATATGTCGAAGGTGGCTGGAGCGCGCTGGAGGCACCGGTTGAATTCGGTGGCCAGGGCTTGCCGCATGTGGTCGCCACACCGGTGGCCGAGATGCTCGGCAGCGCCAACATGGCGTTCAAACTCTGCCCCTTGCTCACACTCGGTGCGGTGGAGGCACTCAACCTGCACGCCTCGCGCGAATTAAAAGACAAATACCTGCCGAACATGGCGCTGGGCAAATGGACCGGCACCATGAATCTCACCGAGCCGCAGGCCGGCTCCGATCTGGCGCTGGTGCGCACCAAGGCGGTGCCGGTGGGGGATGGTTCCTACAAAATTTCCGGGCAGAAAATTTTCATCACCTACGGCGAACACGATTACACCGAAAACATCATCCACATGGTGTTGGCGCGGGTGGTAGGCGCGCCCGAGGGCGTGAAGGGCATTTCATTGTTTCTGGTGCCCAAATTCATGCTCAACGCCGACGGCACACCCGGCGCGCGCAATGACGTGAAATGCGCGTCGATTGAACACAAGCTCGGCATCCACGCCAGTCCCACCTGCGTGATGTTGTTCGGCGAAGACCAGGGCGGGGCAATCGGCTATCCCATCGGTGAAATCAACCGCGGCCTGGAATACATGTTTGTGATGATGAACGCGGCACGCCTCGGTGTGGCCCTCGAAGGCGTGTCGATTTCCGAGCGTGCCTACCAGCACGCGCTGGTGTGGGCGCGTGAACGCGTGCAGGGCAGGCCGACCACTGCGGTGCCGGCGTCATTGGGTGTCAACCCAAAATCGGTGCCCATCATCCACCACCCCGACATCAAACGCATGCTGTTGACCATGCGCGCCTATACCGAGGCCGCGCGCGCGCTGATTTACCAGGTCGCCCAATACCTCGATGTGGCGGATCGCTCCACCGACGATACCGTGCGCCGCGAAAACCAGGTCATGGTCGATTTGCTGATTCCGGTCATCAAAGGCTGGGCGACCGAAATCGGCATTCAATCGACTTCGCTCGGCGTGCAGGTGCATGGCGGCATGGGTTTTATCGAGGAAACCGGTGCCGCGCAATACTATCGTGACGCACGCATTTCAACCATTTATGAAGGCACCACCGGCATCCAGGCCAACGACCTGGTGGGGCGCAAAGTGGGGCGCGAGGAAGGCCGCACGGCGTTGGCACTGATTGCCGAAATGCAAAAAACCGCCGCGCTGCTCGCGGCTTCACCTGAAAAAAATCTGCAAACCATTGGCACACAACTCGCCCGCGGCATCAATGATTTCAAACGCGCCACCGAATGGATCGCACTCACCTTCAAAGACAACCAGGGCGCGGTCAACGCCGGCGCGGTGCATTATCTGATGCTCGCCGGCACGGTGTGCGGCGGCTGGATGATGGCGCGCTCGGCCATTGCCGCCGAGGCGCTGGGCAAAACCGGCGGCGGGGACGCGCATTTTGTGGCGGCAAAATTGCTCACTGCGCGCTTTTTCGCCGATCACATCCTGCCGTTTTCCGGTGGTTATGCCGAAGCGGTCATCAACGGCGCCACGAGTGTGCTGGCGATGGAGGAAGGGTATTTTTAACCCACCCAGGCTTAGTCGCTGCCCCCAAAAAAACACACTCCAAAAAATAGTTGTAAGCTTGCATCCAATCCATGTCTTGCT
>JANPNJ010000499.1:0-2988 GCA_031427395.1 Burkholderiales bacterium | reverse complement strand
GAGGCCATGCCGCACATCAGCATGATGACCGACGAAACCGCCAGCATCGAGATCAAGCCGCCGCCCCACGGATACTCGACCGCGGTGCCGACAGACGCTTTCGCGGACGACGACTCGAGCTCAGCTTCGCCTTCGCCGAATTCACTCTCCTCTTCAAAGGCTTCGTCGCCGGCGAAGACGTCTTCGCTCTCGGCCACTTCGGATTCTTCGCCTTCGCTAAATTCAAAGGCATCTTCGTCTTCAACTTCCTCGGCCTTCTTCTTGACCATCGCGGCTCCGCCGTCGTCCGTCTCATCTTCATCGTCGAAGCAAAGCCGGCAATTTTCGCAGCCTCGAACTCGGCATCAAGCCCGACCGCATACCGGTGTTGTCGGGCGGGCTGGCCATCATGCTGACAATATTTGAGGAATTGAATCTTGCCGACATGCAGGCCGTGGATACCGCGCTCCGTGATGGCGTGCTGCACGACATGCTGGGCCGCGCCCATCACCCCGACATGCCCGATGTGCGTGATGCCACCGTGGAACAATTCAGCCAACGATTTGGGGTGGATCTGAAACAGGCGGATCGGGTGCGCGATCTGGCCATGCATTTTTTTTCGAACCTGTCGGCAGACAGTGGCAATACACGGGATGCCACCAGCCAGGAGGAATCACGACAGCGATTGTTTTGGGCGGCGCGCCTGCATGAAATCGGCATGGCCGTGTCGCAAGCCGGATTCCACAGGCATTCGGCCTATATTCTGGCCATTGCCGACATGCCGGGTTTTTCCAAACGCGAGCAGGCCGCGCTGGCACTGGTGGTGCAGGCGCAGCGCGGCCGGCTCGCCAAGACCGTGACGGACGCACCGCCAGGTGCGCAATTGATCCAGGAGGCCATGTGCCTGCGTTTGGCGGTGCTGTTGTCGCGCAGCCGCCGCACGCTGCCAAACAACGTTTTTTCGCTGAAGTACAAGGACGCCACCACCTTTGATCTGGTGGTGGATGCCACCTGGCTCGGCAGCCATGACCTGACCGATTATGAGCTGGGACAGGAAGTGGCCGAATGGCAGGGGCTCAAGGTCAAATTGTCCATCAAAAAAACCGGTTGAGGCTAAAGCACCATGTCCGGTGTCGCCATGGTTTTGAGCTGGGTCTGCTGAATGCCGTCACGTTGGGTCACCACAAACCACCACATGGCGCCTTTTTTGACACTGATATAGCCGTCACCGCCGTTGATCAAGCGTGCCGCCACCATGCCCAAGGTCGGTTGATGGCCGACCACAATCACGTTGGTTGGATTATCCGGCCAGCCCGCCGCCGCCAATATGGCGGAAGCCGCACAATCCACGCCGATTTCGTTGACGATGGCCACCGGCATGCCGAGTGCTGCCGCGGTTTGCCTGGCGCGATTCGCCGGGCTGGACAACACCTGCCAATCGTTGATCTTGCCCTGCAATTGGCTGTGCAGCCACGCCGACATATGGGCAGCCTGCTTTTTGCCCTTGTGTGTCAAATCGCGGGCCATGTCGGACGGCGCATTGTCCTCCGCTTCGGCGTGCCGCCATAAAATCAATTGCATGTTGACCTCCGCTCAGCTTGCCGAATTGGATATGTGGACTTGCCCCCGCCATCAGCCTAACGTGGCCGCAAACAAAACTCAAGCGACAAACCTGCATTCCCGACGGCACGGCACACAAATTCGGGAGAAACAGGTAAACTCAGGTTCGCCACAAATCCCCGCCGTCACACGGCTTTTGCGCCGCAACCCAGACTTTGTTTTTCCCGCATACCTTCAAGAGAGGCTCCAACCATGATCCAACCAAAACCAATGTGCAAACTGCTCGCCGGACTCGCCGCCAGCCTGATGTTGGCCACCCCGGTGCTCGCGCAGGAACTGACCGGCACCCTGAAAAAAATCAAGGATACCGGCACCATCACCATCGGCCATCGTGAAACATCGATTCCGTTTTCATACCTCGATGACAAACAGCAGCCCATCGGCTATTCAATGGACCTGTGCATGGCCATTGTCGAGGAAGTCAAAAAAACCCTCAGCCTGCCGACCCTGACCGTCAAAATGAATCCGGTCACCTCGCAAACCCGCATCCCGCTGATGGCCAATGGCACCATTGATCTTGAGTGCGGCTCCACCACCAACACCCTGAAGCGCCAGGAACAGGTTGCCTATGCCCCGACCACCTTCCTCACCGGCACCAAGCTGGTGGTGAAAAAATCGGCGAAGATCAAATCCTACAAGGATCTGAAAGGCAAAACTGTCGTGGTCACCCAGGGCACCACCAACGAACGCGTGATCAAGGCACTGAACGACGCCGAAAAACTCGACATGAAATTTCTTGCCGCCAAGGACCACGGCGAGTCATTCCTGACGGTTGAGTCCGGCCGCGCCGCCGCGTTTGCCATGGATGACGTGTTGTTGTATGGCCTGGTGGCGAAGTCGAAAAAACCTGCTGACTTTGTAGTGGTGGGCGACTATCTGTCATTCGACCCCTACGCCATCATGCTCCGTCGCAACGACGCCGATTTTGGCCTGGCGGTGAACCGTGCGCTGTCGGCATTGTTCCGCTCGGGCGACATCAACAAACTGTACGACAAATGGTTTGTTGGCAAACTGCCTGATGGTTCCACCATGGGCATGCCAATGAGCCCGTTGCTCAAGTCCGCATTTGCCACTCAGGCGCTGCCGGAATAATCGCCTTCGGTTGAGCTTGTACCTGACACAGGGGAGTCGAGCAATCGATTCCCCTTTTTTTCTGCTCCTTCCCCCATGAATATGGGAGAAGGAGTCGCACCAAAAACCACAGATAAACACAAGCTGGAATTGACGCCACATGGAATGGAAATTTTTTCTCGAGCAGGCTCCGTCCGGAGGCATGACCTATCTGGGCTGGCTGGGCTCGGGCCTGTTGTGGACCATACTGGTGTCGTGTTGCGCGTGGATCATCGCCTTCACACTGGGCTCCGTCCTTGGCATTTTGCGCACCACCCC
>JANPNJ010000498.1:0-1811 GCA_031427395.1 Burkholderiales bacterium | reverse complement strand
TTTTGTTGTCCGTCGCTGAGCAATGTCCGCACATCCGCCACCTTGGCATAGGCGAGGATAAAACTCTCCGTCCGCACCGGCTCAAGCTCGGTGGTTTGCTGCGCCACTTCCATCGCCAGCTTTTCCTGTGTGGCCAGCTCATCCGCGGGCGCGATCAAAACCACATTGCCGTTCTTGCGTTTTGACAAGCCTTTTGACTGCAAAATAATATCGAGTGCCTGATCCCAGGGCACATCTTTCAGGCGCAGCGTCAGGCTGCCGGCAACCGTGTCGCGCGAAATGATATTGAGCCCGGTGAAATCGGCGATGACCTGCAACACTGCGCGGGTTTCGATATTCTGGAAATTCAGCGACAGTTTTTCACCGTTGTAGCCCGTGCCCTGCACCAGCTTGTTCGGGTCTTCCTTCAACTGCTTGACCTCAACAATGAACTGCGTGTCGGTCTGGTAGGCCGAATACTCCCAGCTGCCGCGCGGCTCGATCATCATGCGGGTATTGGCGCCTTGCTCAATCATGTCCACGGTGCGCACCGGCGTGGCGAAATCCAGCACATCCAGCCGCCGGATCAGGTTGCGTGGCGCGGCGGTGTTGATGAAATCCACAATGACCAATTTGCCCTGTTGGCGAATGTCAATGCCGGTGGTTGCCGAAGACAGATCCACCACCACCCGGCCTTCGCCATTGTTGCCGCGGCGAAAATCCACGTCACGAATGGCGTGACGGATTGTTGTCGGTGATGAGGACGGCTCGGCAAAACGCGTGACGTGTGACGCGCCGTCCTTGCCGGCGGCGGCATGGTTGACGGTGTCGATGGCCAGGATGAGTGTATTGCCGTCCAGCGTGGGCACATAGGTCAATGCCCGCGACAGATTGATGACCAGACGGGTGCGGTTGCCTGCCTCGACGACATTGATGGTGCGCACATCACCCTGGGCCACATCCACCACGGTTTTTCCGGAACCGTTAGCCACATTGGGCAAGTCGATGGCGATGCGGGCGGGATTGGTGACGGTGAAGCCATTGGGCAGTGCTGTCAGGGGCACCTTGAAATTGGCACGGATGGTGACCTTCCCATCCTGCTGGGTGGTGGCCGCGATGGACTCGAGGACATTTTTTTCCTGGGCAAGAACCGGTGTGCTGGCCGCCAGGATGGCCAACAAGCCAACAACGGCACCTGCCATCGCCAAGGTGAAGCGACTGTCCATCAATGGCATCCGCAACATGGTCAGGATAGATTTGGGTTGCATGGCTATTTTCCTCCCGGTACAGGACCTTCGAGCATCGGCAGCACGCTTTCGCGCTCCGCCCAGTCGCCCGCCGTGTCTTGCACGATTTCTTTAAGTTTGATTTCGGAATCGGTGATATCGACGATCAAGCCAAAGTTCTGACCGAGGTAATTGCCTTTTTTGACGCGATAGACGGTTTTTTCCGCGCGCACCAAGGCAAAGGTCGTGCCTGCCTGGGTCAGTGTGCCGACAAATTTCAACTGCTCGAGTGAAAACACTTCCAGCGGCTCTTTTCGGCGCACCATGTCAGGCGCATTGGCACCGGCGTTGTCCAGTTTGATCGCCAATTTGCGCGGCTTGAACGGGTCAGGCAAATCAAAGCCGTCGTAGGCAAAGGGCGTAAACGGTTTAACCGGCGGCAGCGCAGCAATCTGGCGGGGCACATTTTTTTCCGAGTCTTTGACAAACGTTCTCAAATCGGCGTAACCCTCTCCGCAGCCGGCCAAAACAACCAACGGCAACAAAGTCAAAGCGATTTTCATGATCGGGGCGCGTTTCATCCGCGACGTCGACCACGGCGATCAC
>JANPNJ010000497.1:0-1939 GCA_031427395.1 Burkholderiales bacterium | reverse complement strand
CCGGCAATTCCATGCCGATCTCGCGCGGCGGGTGGCGCTGCCCACTGAGAGCCAGAATCCGGATCGCGCCGATGTGTTGCGTGCGTATCTGGCGGATGAGCTGACACCTTCATTGCAAGCACTCGGTTTTACCTGCGAGGTGTTTGCCAGCCCGGTTGGCAAGACGCCTTTTTTAATTGCCACCCGCATTGAGTCAGACAGCCTGCCGACGCTGTTGAGTTATGGCCACGGTGATGTGGTGCGCGGGCTGGAGCCGCAATGGCGCGCCGGCCTCAACCCCTGGCAGATGGTTGAAGATGGCCCGCGTCTTTACGGGCGCGGCACAGCGGATAACAAGGGCCAGCACACCATCAATCTGGCCGCGCTCAAGAGTGTGCTCGATACACGTGGCACACTTGGCTTCAATGTGAAGTTGTTGTTTGAAATGGGTGAAGAAATCGGCTCGCCGGGGCTCGATGCATTCTGCAAAATGCACCACGCAAAGCTGAAGGCCGACGTGTTCATCGCCTCCGATGGCCCGCGTTTGCAACCAGATCGCCCGACCATATTTTTGGGTTCGCGCGGCGTGATGAATTTTGATCTGACGATAGATTTGCGTGAAGGCGCGCATCACTCTGGCAACTGGGGTGGGCTGATCGCCGATCCCGGCATTGTGTTGGCACATGCCATTGCCAGCATCACCGATAAAATCGGTGCGATTCGGGTGCCCGAGTGGCGACCGACCGGTATCCCCGCTGCCGTGCGTGCGGCCTTGCTGGATTGTGAACCTTCTGGTGGCGATGATTCACCCGACATCGATTTGGATTGGGGTGAGCCCGGTTTAAGCCCGGCCGAGCGGGTGTTTGGCTGGTCGAGTTTTACCGTGTTGGCGATGAAAGTCGGCAATCCGGATTTTCCGGTGAATGCAATTGCCAACAAAGCTTGGGCGCACGGCCATTTGCGTTTTGTTGTCGGCACCGATCCAAACGATGTGGTGCCGGCACTGCAGCGGCATTTGATTCGTGAAGGTTTTCCGCAAGTGGTGGTGACACCCGCGCGTGAAGAACCGATGCACGCCACGCGGCTTGACCCGGATTCGCCGTGGGTGCGTTGGGCGGTGGCGAGTATTACTCAGACGTTGCGTACAACAACCGGCGCAAAACCGGCGATTTTGCCGAATCTCGGCGGCTCGTTGCCCAATGAAGTGTTTGCCGATACGCTTGGCCTGCCGACCATATGGATTCCGCATTCGTATTCCGCGTGTTCGCAGCATGCGCCAAATGAGCACATGCTCGGCGCACTGGCCCGCGAGGGGCTGGCGATCATGGCCGGTGTGTTTTGGGATTTGGGGGAAGCCGCAGGCAGACCGGGGGGTTAACCTGCATATTTCATGGGGGCACGTTCGATGCGGCCATTTATGCGGTGATCAGTACTTGTGTGTTTCAGTGGTTGTGGCCGTAATGTGGTGTCGCGTTTTGTATACGACTTCGTGGCGGGCATCGCCCCCATCCCAGCCTTCCCCCATGGTCATGGGGGACGGGGCTCATCACAGCCCGATTTTCAAACCCGAGCGTATCGCCCAGCGCAGCCGCGCCGACGACGAACGCGGATTGCTGCGTTGCTCATCTGGTGAGGGGCGGATCGGCTCGATGGCGACGCTTGAAAAAATACCGGCGTCGTACGCCTTTTGAAAGGCCTGCTCGATGCGCCGATCCTCACCGGAATGAAACGACAACACTGCGACCCGCCCGCCCGGCTTCATACAAGCCGGCAAAACGTCGAGCAATTGATCGAGCACCGCGAATTCATTGTTGACCTCGATGCGCAGCGCCATGAAGGTGCGCGCCAGCGTTTTTTTATGGTCGTTTTTTTCCGGAAAATCTTTTAACGACGCACGCACGTTTTCCGCCAGTTGTTTGGTGCTGACAATCGGCGTTTTGCTGTTTTTGATGCCGTGGGC
>JANPNJ010000496.1:0-4385 GCA_031427395.1 Burkholderiales bacterium | reverse complement strand
TGCCGGTGCTGCGTTATGTCACGCCGGATGAATTCAAGATGTTTGAGGTCGAGGCGATGAAAATGGGATTCGTCCATGCGGCGAGCGGGCCGATGGTGCGATCAAGCTACCACGCAGATCAGATGGCGCATGGGGCGGGGGTGGGTTGAGATCAACAACAAGCTGCGAGGAAAAACAATCTTGGTCAACATCAAATCGCCCGTGGTCTGTCAGCATGAAGTGTTGGAATGTCCATCTCGCCGAAAGGCACTTGAATCCGCGCTGATCGCCGCCGGCATCGTGCTGCTGCCACGTTTTGCCCTTGCGACACCACCTCTCATAATTGAAAACATCACCAGGCTCTACGGTGTTCGTGTCGGTCGGATTGAAACGCCAACATCCATGGCGCAGATCGCGCAATACATCAAACAATGGCCTGGCAAGATTTCCATTGGCGGTGGCCGTTACAGCATGGGTGGGCAGGTTGCCATTGAAGACGGGCTCCATCTGGATATGCGACAGTTGTCCAATATTGTCTGGTTTCAACCGGCATCGGCTGTCGTCAGGGTGCAGGCGGGCATGACCTGGCGTAAGTTGCTGGACGTGATTGATGCGCACGGTTTGTCTGTGAAAATCATGCAGAGCTTTTCAAACTTCACCATCGGCGGCTCTGTCTCGGTCAATTGCCATGGCCGCTATGTGGGGGCTGGCCCGGTGGTCAATTCGGTGCGTGCGTTGTCGATTATTCTTGCTGACGGTTCTCAAGTCGAAGCAAGTCTTGAGCAAAATCGCGCGCTGTTTTGTGCGGCAATCGGCGGATATGGTGTCGTTGGCGTTATCGTCGAGGTTGAACTTGACCTTGCGCAAAATGTACGCATGGCGCGTGTTGTCGTGCAGATGCCGCTTGCTGATTACCTGTCGTATTTTGACCGTCAGATCAGGAATGATGCCAACGCCATCATGCACAACGCTGATTTGGTGCCGCCTCATTTTGACCAGCCGATTGCCGTGACATGGCGCAAAACTGATGCTGCAGCAACACATCACGAGCGGCTTGTCACGCGTGGGAAAAAATACTCTGCCGAACAGGACGCAATCTGGCTGCTGACTGAAGTGCCTGGTGCGGCAACCATCAGGGGCAGCGTCACTCGCCCGCTTTTGCGTGCCAGACACGCAATCCATTGGCGTAATTTTGAGGCGAGTCTGGATGTGGCATCACTTGAGCCGCGCACGCGCCAGTTTTCAACCTACGCATTGCAGGAATATTTTGTGCCGATTGAAAAATTCAGCCTTTTCGCAAAAGGTCTTGCCGCCATCATCAAGCAAACCCGCGCGGAAGTAATCAATGTCTCGATTCGGCATTCGCCAAAGGATGAAATCAGTCTGCTGCCTTGGGCAAAAACGGAAGTGTTCTCGTTCGTGGTGTATTTCAAGCAGCGCACAACCAATGCCGCAGTGATTGCTGTCGGACAGTGGACGCGCGAACTGATTGCGTTGGCGCTTTCATGCGGCGGCAGATACTACTTGCCATACCAGCCACACGCCACACCTGGGCAATTTGCGCACGCGTATCCGGAAATTGAGGCACTGAAAGAGGTCAAGCAGCGCGTGGATCCTCTGGGCAGGTTTTCCAATATGCTGATGGCGAAGTACGCCTCGATGTGAGGCAGAAAATTTGCAACCCGGCACACATTGCGGGTTATACATCGCATTGCAACAAATATGGCCGCTGTCGGCGCGGCAAAATCTGCCGGTTTTGACACCGCGCGCTGATGTTATCATATGACCATCTGGATAGTCATTTGGAGAACAACATGGGAGCCTTCAGCGTGGCCGAGGCCAAGGCGCATTTGAGCGCCATCATCGAAATGGTCGAGCGCGGCGAGACCGTCACCATCACCAAACGCGGCAAGGCGGTGGTGAACATGGTTCCGGCCAACGCGCCGCCGGTCAAGCCAAAATTGGATTTGGAGGAACTGCGAAAATTGCGCGCATCCATGCCAATGATGAAAACCACATCCGTTGAGATCATCCGCAAAATGCGTGATGGCGAAATCGATGAGTAGGCCGGGGTGATTTATCTTGACACCAACATCCTTGTTTCGCTGCACATCAATGACGGCCTGACGGCGCCAGCAGTAAGCTGGATCGCCGAACAAACTTTGGCACTGGCGCTGAGCGAATGGGTTCGCACCGAATTTCACGCCGTCATCGGATTGCGAAAACGTAAAGATGAGCTGTCCGCAGCCATGGCACACAAAGCCATCAACTCATTCACGACTCGCGTAGACGATTATCACCACCTGCTGCCTGTCAGCAACGAAGCGGCAACCCTCGCCGCCGACTGGCTGCGCAATCCTGATTGCACCTTGCAAACCGGTGATGCGTTGCATTTGGCGATCGCGCAGCGCGGCGGGGCGTCTGTGCTGGCGACATTCGACGCACGTTTCGCCAAGGCCGCGCAAAAATTGCGGCTGCCGAATTTGAAGATTGTGTTGATTGGTGAAAAGGTGCGGCGGGTGGAGCAGACGCGCGCGGCTTATTCGGTTTCTGCTGTGGCAACCAGTGTGGCAAAAGCCATGACTCGTCGCGCCACCACCAGGAAAAAACGAGCGGCGGCGGCAGGCTGACCGCCCCTTAAATCACCGTCACCCGGTTGCGCCCTGCCGCCTTGCTCTGATACATCGCCCGGTCTGCCCTGGCGATGGCGACACCAAGCGGCTCAATCACCGCCAGCGCGGTCACACCAAACGACAGCGTGATTGCAATTTTGGCATCGGCATGTTCGATGTGGGTGGCTTCCGCCGCCAGCCGAAAACGTTCGGCAAGCAGACGGGCGTCCTCGATGCCTGTTGCCGGGATCAACAGCAAAAACTCTTCGCCACCCCAGCGCGAAACCGTGTCCTGCTCCCGACACAATCCCGACAACAATTGTGCGATCTGGTGGATCACCTGGTCGCCGGTGTCGTGCCCATATTGGTCGTTGATTTGTTTGAAATGATCGATGTCCGCGATCATCAATGCAATTGGCGCACCGGATCGTCGGGCGCGGGCGATTTCCTGCTCGGCGCGCGCAATAAGGTTGCGGCGATTGGCCAGCCCGGTGAGCGGGTCTTGCGTGGCGAGCTCGACCAGCTTGTGCTCGGCGCGGCGCACGGTGTTGTAATAAAACCTGGCCGTGTAGGACGCCATGGCAAACACAATGGCCACGTTGACAGCATGCACCACCCACATGCCTGTGACGCTGAGCGGCGTCAACACGCCGGTTGCATGCGAAATGGTGTGCAACCCCAGGTAAAACACCAGCAGCAGCGCCAGCAACACCACAATCACCGGCACCCGCGTGCTGACCGCAATCGCCGGGATGAACATCAGCAGGTAGTAATGGAATCCGCTGTCCCATCCGACCAGAATCGAGCCGACGGCGGCATGGCCGAATACCTCCAGCCATATCAGCGCCAGCGCGGCCATGTTGTGGTGCCGGGTCAACAACCAATAGGCGACGGCATACAGCGCGATGCTGGCCACATTCAGCCAGGCAAGCAGCGGTGAATCAAACAGCAGGAACAGCAACAGCAACGCCAGATCCACACCGGCGGCGACCACGGTCACCCGCCGCGTCATGATCCAAAATGCACGGCGCGCGAGTTTGCTGCCGGCGCTGCCCCCCGGCGCAACGGATGCAACGGATGCAACAGAAACGGCGGATGTGTTTTTGCTGGTAACGGCTGCGGCCGAACCGGGTGTCATGTGCCCATTTTTTATTTTGCCCGCAGGTGCTTGTTGAAAAATTCCACCGTCCGCCCCCATGCGAGCTTCGCCGCGGCCGCGTCAAACCTCGGCGTGGTGTCGTTGTTGAAGCCATGCTGGGTATTGGGATAAATGTGCGCTTCATATTTCGCGCCGGCCGCTTTTAATGCGGCCTCAAAGGCCGGCCACGCGGCGTTGATGCGTTCGTCGTTGCTGGCGTAGTGGATTTGCAGCGGTGCCTTGATTTTTGGCACGTCCTCGGTTTTTGCCGCACCACCGTAAAACGGTACAGCGGCCGCCAGATCAGGCAACTGGGTGGCAAGATAATTGACCATGCTGCCGCCATAACAAAACCCGACCGCGCCGATTTTTCCGCTGACGTCAATGTGTGATTTGAGATGGGCATAGGCGGCGACAAAATCCGCACGCGCCTTGGCTTGGTCGAGTTTGCCGAACAATTCGCGCGCCTTGTCTTCGTCACCCGGATAACCGCCGGCCGGTGTCAACGCGTCCGGCGCGAAGGCGATGAAATTGTCCAGTGCGAGGCGGCGGGTGATGTCTTCGATGTGTGGGTTGAGCCCGCGGTTTTCATGCACCACCAGCACGGCGGGCAGCTTGCCGGTGAATTTGGCGGGCGTTACCAGGTAGCCTTTCAT
>JANPNJ010000495.1:0-1602 GCA_031427395.1 Burkholderiales bacterium | reverse complement strand
GGTGGTCGAATTCAAAAACCGCACCCCCGCGCCTGCCATCAAGCGTTCGGCGGTGGCGACTTCCCATTGGCAGTTTTCGGCGGAAGCGTATTTGCTGTCGGGTTTGCGTTCGCGGCGGATTTGCGTGAGGCGCTCGGGTGCGATCGACAAGCCCCAGACTTTGTTTTTGAGCGGCAGCAATGCCGGTGGCAGGGTCATTTTTTCCAGGTCTTCGGGGATCAAGGGGTAATTGGCCGCTTTCACGCCAAATTGCAGCGCCATGTACAGGCAAGTCGGGGTTTTGCCGGAACGCGACACGCCCACCAGGATGATGTCGGCGTGCTCCAGATTGCGGTTGGTCATGCCGTCGTCGTGCGCCAGAGTGTAATTGACGGCTTCAATGCGCTGGTTGTAGTCCTTGAAATTGCCGGCCGAGTGGCTGCGGCCGATGGCGTGGGCGGATTTCACGCCGAGTTCTTCTTCCAGAGGGACAATAAACCGGTCGAACAAATCCAGCACCATGGCATTGGCCTTGGTGATTTCCAGGCGCAATTCATTGGTCATGAGTGAGGTGAACACCAGCGGGCGCTGTCCGGTTTCGCGGTGGTTGGTGTTGATTTGGCTGATGACCTCACGGACTTTTTCGAGCGTGTCGATGAAGGGCAGGGTGATGCGGCGGAATTCGATGTCGTCAAACTGGGTCAGCAGCGAATTGCCGAGCATTTCGACGGTGATGCCGGTGCGGTCGGAGACAAAAAATGCGCATCGTTTATGTGGCACGGTCACTCCCGGTTGGAATATTGAACCGAGATTTTCCATTAGGCGTCCCTTCGGGACTGTTTGGGTGCCAACGGTCTATTTTTGGCGTATTTCCTGTTTCTTCCTCTCGAATAGCCAGCCATTCGTTCGTCAGTCAACAGAAAATCCACTCAAAAATAGCCTCGTTGTCATCCCAAACCCCAATGGAAAATCTCGGTTGAAGGCTGCGGTCGGATGGGGCTTCGTCCGCTATAATTTTACTTCTTTTGCAGTGCAGCAATCGTCCCGAGCCCCTGTCTATTCTGAACAACAGAACACCTGAAAGCCACCACCATGAGTCAAGCCAATGCCGCGCGCGTTTTGCCGCTTTCCCGGTGCCGGATGCACGATGTCGCCACGGTCGGCGGCAAAAATTCCTCGTTGGGTGAGCTCATCAGCCAGTTGGCCGCCGCCGGGGTGCGGGTGCCGGGCGGCTTTGCCACCACGGCGGACGCTTTCCGGGAATTTTTGACACATAACCAGTTGACCGAAAAAATCAACCTGGCGTTGGCAACACTCGATGTCGAAAATCTCAACGCCCTCGCCGCCACCGGCGCGATGGTGCGCAACTGGGTGGTGGACGCCCCCCTGCCGCCCGCGCTGGAAGCCGAAATTCGCGCGGCCTATACCACCTTGACCGCAAACGATGCCGGTGCCTCGTTTGCAGTGCGCTCCTCAGCCACCGCGGAGGATTTGCCCGATGCGTCATTTGCCGGCCAACAGGAAACCTTCCTCAACATCAAAGGCATCGACAATGTGCTCGACGCCATCCGCCAGGTGTTTGCCTCGCTCTACAACGACCGCGCCATTTCCTATCGGGTCCAC
>JANPNJ010000494.1:0-2317 GCA_031427395.1 Burkholderiales bacterium | reverse complement strand
AACGGGCAGGCAAGGGACACCATGCCACGCGCCGATTCCTCGCTGGCAAAACTGGCGACCCTCAAAGCGGCGTTTGACCGCAGTGCCAGCGGCAGCATCACCGCCGGCAATGCCTCACCGCTCACCGACGGCGCGGCCGCGATCTGGGTCGCCAACGAAGCAGGCCTTGCAACATTGCCATCCTCTGCGGCGCGAGTAAAGTTGCTTGATTATGAAATGGCGGCGGTGGATATTTTCAGCGAGGGGCTGTTGATGGCCCCGGCCTATGCCATCCCGCGTTTGCTGGCGCGGCACAATCTGGCGTTGGCCGACATTGACCTGTGGGAAATCCACGAAGCCTTTGCCGCGCAGGTGTTGTGCAATATCGCGGCGCTGGAGAGCGAATCCTTCCTGCGCGAAAAAGCAAACGTCAACCACACACTCGGCAAATTTCCGTGGGAGCGGCTCAATCCCAACGGCGGCAGTGTCGCCATCGGCCATCCGTTTGGCGCCACCGGCGCGCGCATTCTGTCGCAGGCCGCCAAGGAACTGGCAGCCATGGGCGCGGGCAAAAAAGCCATCGTCAGCATTTGTGCAGACGGTGGCCTGGGGGCGGTGGCGTTGTTGGAAAGTGTGTAGCCGACGTCAGTGCAACCTGGCATTGCCGGGTCGGCGCCAACACGCCAACACGCCAACACAACTACAACACTACGCCGACAATCCCCCGTCAATCACCAGATGGTGGCCGACCACATACGACGCCGCATCAGAGCACAGCCATACAATGCCGGCGGCGACTTCATCGGCGCGGCCGACCCGTCCCGCCGGAATGCGCGCGGTGAGATCGGCGTAATGCGCGGCAATTTGTTCGGCGGTGAAGCCCGCCAGTCGGCGCTGGCGGCGTGGCGTTTCGATGGCACCGGGGCACACGCTGTTGATGCGGATGCCTTTGCCGATGTACTCCCGCGCGCCCCCGCCACATGCGCCCCCTGCGGCCAGCATCGCCTCGATTTCATATTTCATGCAAAGCCAGGTGCCGCGCAAATCAACCGCGATGCTGCGATCCACATCTTCGAGCACCTCCACACCTGAAACACCCTACGGCTCGTTGTGCGCGATCCCCTTGTGGCAGTCGATGCAAGACAACTTTTCGGTCACGGCGCGTTGGTGCTCAGTGCGGGCGAAGGGCTTTTGTTTGGCCGGATTCATCGCCTGGAAATCGTGGCAGTAGCGGCATTCGGCTGAGTCGTTTTTGCGCATCCTGTTTTGTTCCGAGGTCGCCATGTGCAGGCGTCGGGCCTCGAATTTTTCCGGGGTGTCGATGATGCCGGTGTAGTGGCCGTAAATATCCTTGGCACCGCTGATTGCCTTCACCCAGAGTTTTTCCGGATAGCCGTGCGGATTGTGGCAATCGGCACAATTGGCGCGCACGCCGGAGCGGTTTTTGTAGTGGATGGTGTCCTGGTATTCAACCAGCGGGGTGTTCATTTCGTGGCAGCCCACACAAAATTTGTTGCTGCTGGTGGCATGCGCCGCCACCTGGGTGCCGATCACCGCCGCGCTGCCCAGACCCACGCCCAGCACCAGCAGCGCCAACACCGACCAGCGCGCGCTCGGCCGCAACAGCCAGCCGAAAACGCACTGCCACCATCGCTTGAGCAATGCGGGCTTTTTGACGGGTTCCACGGCGGGATCGGGCATGGGGTGGCTCCTTTGGATTGACACCGGACGATGTGCCACAGTGTCGCCCAACCTGGCGGGCGGATATTGATGTTAATCAAAGGTAAGCCTTGCCAGACGAAGGATGGTTATATCTCAAAGTCCATTATCCACCCGCATTTTGAGCATAAATGCCGTGAAAACGCGCACCCACAAACGAGTTTGCCTTTTCTTTGTAAAAATCCCGCGTTTGAGGGCAAGGCGGGCGCAGCCGGTCAACGCCTGCTGTTGGCCGCCAGCCGAATGGCGTCATAATTTGCCGGTCATTCTTATTTTCATTTTTGGGGCCACCATGAATTTGACCGATAAATTGTTTTATTCCATCCCATCCGCTGCCCTTGTGCTGATTGCCGCCGCGGTGATGCCGGTGCAGGCACAAGTCACTACGGTGACGCCACCTGTCTCAACCGTGACCCCGCCAGCCGCGCTGGTGATGGAAAACGTGCCGCCGGTGGCCGCAAGTGTGGCCGCGCAGGTCGCCAAATACACCGAATTCAAGCCGACCGGTTTTGCCAATTGGCATCCGACCAAAATGGAAATGCTGATTTCGCGCCGGCATAAAAACACCCCGCAGATTTACCGCCTGGCCAAACCCGGCGGCGTGCCGGAATTGCTCACC
>JANPNJ010000493.1:0-4589 GCA_031427395.1 Burkholderiales bacterium | reverse complement strand
TCCGACAGCGGCATGAATTCAACGTGTTTCAGGCCGATGCCCGCGCGCCTCGGGGTCATCACCACGCCGGCAAAATGGGTCAGGTCGGAGAGCAGTTGCGAGGCGGCCAGCACCACCTGGCGCGGGTCGCTGGGGCGGATGTTTTCCTGCAACTGGGTTTGTTCGATTTGTTGCAGCGGCTGGATGGTCAGGAGGGTATCGACAAAATAACGATAGCCCTTGGGGGTCGGCACGCGCCCGGCCGAGGTGTGCGGGCTGGCGATGTAGCCCATTTCCTCCAGGTCCGCCATCACATTGCGGATCGAGGCCGCCGACAATTCCATGCCGGAGAATTTCGACAAGGTGCGCGAGCCAACCGGATGCCCGTCGGCGATATAACGCTCGACGAGGAATTTCAGCAGGGTTTGGGCGCGGTCGTTGATCATGGCACTTGAATATACAGGGCTATTTTTACCATAGGTGAGTGTGATTTAATCGCACTCTATGCCAAATCAACCCAAACCATTCAAAACCGTCTGTATCGTCGGCAAGCCCGACGGCGCGGGGGTGGCCAAACCGCTCGAACAATTGAGCGGTTTTTTGCGTGCGCGTGGCCTGGTGGTGCGGATGGACATGAATACCGCCAAATTTGCATTGACACCACCGGATGCCGCCTTGCCGCTGGAACAATTATTCGACGCCGCCGATCTGGCCATCGCCCTGGGCGGCGACGGCACGCTGCTGGGCATCGCCCGCCTGTTGGCCGACAAACAGGTGCCGCTGGTCGGCATCAATCTCGGCACACTGGGTTTTCTCACTGACATTCCCGCTGATGCCATGGCCTCGATGTTGGCCATGATTCTCGACGGGCAATACACCGAGGAATCGCGCCAGTTGCTGGCAGCGGATGTGGTGCGCGGCGGCCGTTCCGTTTATTCGGCGGTGGCGCTCAACGACGTGGTGGTCAGCCGCGGCGCGATGGGCTCGATGATTGAATTCGCGGTCGAGGTCAACGGCGAATTTGTTTACAGCCTGCGCGCCGACGGCCTGATTGTCGCCACCCCGACCGGCTCGACTGCCTACGCACTCTCCAGTGGCGGGCCGATATTGCACCCGAGCCTGCCCGCCATCGCGCTGGTGCCGATTTCACCGCACACCCTCTCCAACCGCCCGGTGGCGATTCCCAGTGACAGTGAAGTCAGCATCCGCCTGCTGCGCGCGCACAATTCACGGGTGAATTTTGATGTGCAGTCGTTTTTTGATCCCGAAACCGACGATGTTGTCACGGTGCGCGGCTACCGTCATCGGCTGAAACTGCTGCATCCGCTCGATCATTCCTACTACGCCATGTTGCGCAGCAAGCTGCATTGGGCGGAGCGCAATTCCTGATTTTTTGGACGATCAAGGGAACCGCCGATGGACGCCGATAAATGCAGACACACGCCGATAAGGTCAAATGCCGGAATGACGACTTGCATAGAGATTTTGAATTTATCGGCGTGACTTTGCATTTATCGGCGTGACATCGGCGTCCATCGGCGGTTCCAAAAATCACTATTCACGGGTAAGTAAAACACATGCTCCGCACCCTCACCATCCGCGACTTTGTCATTGTTGACAGCCTTGAGCTTGATTTTGAGGCGGGCTTCACCGCGCTCACCGGCGAGACCGGCGCGGGCAAGTCGATCTTGATTGATGCGCTGTCACTGGCCCTCGGCGCGCGCGCTGAGGGCAATCCGGTGCGTGCGGGGCAAAACCGTGCCGAGATCGCCGCCGAATTTGATGTGCGCGCCAATGCCGCCGCGCGCCGTTGGCTGGCGGAAGCGGAATTGGCCGATGACGATATCAATGTCTGCCTGTTCCGGCGGGTGATTGACGTCGCCGGCCGTTCCAAATCATTCATCAACGGCACCAGTGTCACGCTCTCGCAGATGCGGGATTTGTCCGAGCGTCTGGTCGATATCCATGGCCAGCACGAACATCAGACTTTGCTCAAACGCGATGCGCAACTGGCGTTGCTCGATGATTTTGCCGGCCACACTGCGTTGCTCGATGCCACCGCCGCCGCGTATCGTGAATGGGCGGCGCTGGCTGCCATGCGTGCCGCGCGCGAGGCCAATGAAGCGGCGGTGGCGCGTGAATTTGACGATCTCACCTGGCAAATCAGCGAAGTCGAAAAACTCAATTTCACGGTGGCGCGCTGGGAAGAAACACTCACTGACCAGCGCCGCCTCGCCAATGCGGCGGGGCTGATTGCCAGTACCGAAGCCGCCATCGAAAACCTCGCCGAGGCCGATGCCGCCGTGATCACGCAAATTGACACGGTCGCCAACGACTTGAACCACGCCGCCGACTCCGACCCGGCCCTACAGGAAACGGTGGCGCTCATCAACAGCGCGGGTGTTGAGTTGCGTGAAGCGGTATCCGGGCTGCGGCATTATTTGCGCAGACTCGATGTGGACCCCGCGCGGCTCACCGAATTGGATCGCGGCATCAGTGATGTACACGAGACCGCCCGCAAATTCCGCATCGACCCTGCCCGCATCCCCGAATTCCTCCAGCAAAAAAAACAGCGCCTGGCCGCACTCGGCGGCGGGCAATCGCTCGATGAATTGATTGCCAAAGAACGCGCAGCCGACGCTGCCTATCAGGCCGCCGCCAAACAACTCACCCAATCACGGCAGGCCGCCGCCAAAAAATTCGCGGCCGCGATCAGCAAATCATTGCACACGCTGGCCATGCCGGGCGGCAAATTCGCGGTGGAATGGGTCAGGCGCGAAGCCTCGGCAAGTGGCATGGAAAGCTGTGGGTTTCAGGTGGCCGCGTTCGAAGGCCAGGAGTTGGGCCCGCTCGCCAAAATCGCCTCGGGGGGCGAGCTCTCGCGCATCTCGCTGGCCATACAAATGATGGCCTCGGCAAGGGGCGGCGTTGCCACCATGATTTTTGACGAGGTCGATGCCGGTATCGGCGGGCGTGTGGCCGAAGTGGTGGGACGGCTGCTGCGCACATTGGGTGACAAAGATGGTGCCAGCCACCAGGTGCTCGCCGTCACCCACCTGCCGCAGGTGGCCGCGTGTGCGCGCCACCAATTGCAGGTCACCAAATCCGTCGGCAATGGTGTTGCCACCACCGCCATCACCGTGCTCAACAAAAAATCGCGGGTCGATGAAATCGCCCGCATGCTGGGCGGCATCACCATCACCCCCGCGACCAAAAAAGCGGCAGAGGAGATGTTGTCGCTGGTGCATGAAGAAGCGGTGTGACCATCCACGGAATTTTTTGACGCGCCATCAAGATGCAGCGGCCGAGGCCGACAATCCTGCACATGCCCCCGGCTTTGCCGGGTGTTACCTGATTGGGCGCGCCAGGAGGCGCGGGGGAAAATCCGGGGCTAGAACGGCCCCAGAAACTTGTTCAGGCCATAAATCAGCGCCAGCACGCCGATCACAAATGCCGCCACCACGGCGAGACCAAAGTAGGCCATCTTGTTTTTGCTTTCGGCTTCTTTTTTCTGGAGGGCGTCAACAAGGCGTTTGGACATGGCAATCTCGAATGCGGGTGAAGGTGTGAGGGGGCAAAGAATGGTAACACGGCTGGCTTTAACCTGGAGTTCAGCCGCCGCCGGACTGAAACACACTCATGCCAGGCGGCGCGCTGCCGGCGTTGTCGATAATCTGCGGGGCGATGTTGCCGCGGTTCAAGAGCCACAGGGTCAGCGTGCCATCCGGCTTCTGCCAGACAATGTCGGTGAGCCCGTCGCCGTTGAAATCACCGGTCACATATAGCCGCCACGATGGATCAGTCTGCGGCAGATTGATGTTGCCGATGGTCAACGATTGTGTGGTGGCGGTGCATGAGACGATGGGGTCATCCGGGTTGCCCGCAAATGGTGGCAGCGTGAGACCGGTGGCATTCAAGGGGCGCAGGGCATTTTGTCCGGAGAGGAGGTTGCGGATCAGCATGTCGCCGCGACCGCTGCCGGAGAAATCCGCGAGCTTCACCGCGCGAAAGTTGCCGGGAATGATGCCCGCCGAAAAATTGGCGCAGGTGCGGTTGGCGGTGGCCATCAATACCCGCACTTCCGCATTCGGGCTGATATACACCATGTCGGCGGCGCCATCGTTGTTGAAGTCGCCCGCGCCGAGCAAGGTCCAGTCGAGTGGCGCGCCGCCGCGCTTCCTCACCACCGGGGTGGCCGCGCCGTTGTAAAACCATATGAAGGACACGCCGGTGTCGCGCGGGTCAGGTGCCATGTAGCGCCACACCAAGTCGGCGTTGCCGTCGCCGTCGAGGTCACCCGCCGACTGCACATCCCACACCTGTTTCACCTGCCGCCACAGGCGCTCGCTGCTGCGCTGAAAATTGCTCCAGATGCGCACGTCGCCGAATTCGCCCTGGGTGGTGTTTTGGAAAACCAGATCGGATTTGCCGTTGGCGTCGAGGTCGACCACCGCCACCAGGCGGAAATTGGCACCCGGATCATCCAGCGGCGTGAATTGAAAGCGGTTGCCGTCAAAACGTCCCACCTGCATTTGCGGCGCGGTGGCGCTGGTCGAGCGCAGCACGATGTTGTGTTTGCCGTTGCCGTCGATGTCAATGGCGCCGGGGGC
>JANPNJ010000492.1:0-4134 GCA_031427395.1 Burkholderiales bacterium | reverse complement strand
GCATGGCCGGCTGCATGATCGGCGCCATGAGCTTGGAGAACCCCGCGGGCTCACCGCGGTTGCGAAGCTTCTGCAACATAACGCCACACCAGGTCACCGAAGCTGTCGCCGTCGAGGTTGCCCACAGCCTGTACATCCCAGACTTGTTTGACCTGACGCCAGAACACTTCATTTGCGGATGAAAAATCCTTCCAGATTTTCACGTCGCCGAATTCACCCTGCGTGATGTTCTGGAAGGCCAGGTCGGATTTGCCATTGCCGTCAAAGTCGCCAATGCCAACCACACGAAAGCTGGCGCCTGGATCCGCCAATGGCGTGAATTGGAATTGATTGTTGACTAGTCTTCCCGCCAACATTTGTGAGCCGGCGGAACGCAATACGATGGCACCCCGGTTGTTGCCGTCAAGATCAATGCCGCCACGGGTTGACAATGGTGTGAGCGGCACGACCGGCGGCGGTGCCACACCAGTGGTCGCATCATAGGCCGCCTTGGCATCCAGAATGCCATATCCCCAATGATCATTCTGGGTATCCGGCATCAATGGTGACGCCAGATTGAAAGTCGGCAAGTTGATTGTAAAGGCATTGGTTTGGCGGTTTTGCGCGAGCAGTCGGCGGACATCCTCGGGTGTCAAATTCGGGTTTTTTTGCAACATCAGCGCAATCGCCCCGGCGACATGCGGTGTCGCCATGCTGGTGCCGTTGTAAGCCACATGCCGGCCATCTTCCTCTTTGGTATCGCCGGTGACAGGCTTGGCATCGTCCCCCAGGGCGGCCATGATCATGGCACCCGGCGCAGTGATGTCAGGCTTCATCACCTTGGGGCATTTTGCCAAATTGGAACAATCCCGGCGCGGACCGCGGCTCGAAAAAACCGAAACATCGCCGAGTGGGCCATGGTTGGCTGGAATGTTTGCCACCCCACCGGTTGTCAGCCAGTTGTAATTGGTGTTGTATGACGCCACGGCGATGACCCGTGTGGCACTTGCCGTATCGGTGAGAATCGACTTGGTGACGGGCTCGGTGTTGGATGTGAACAGCAGGCCATTGCCGTCATCCGCACAAATCATCGAAAAGGGTGTGTTTGGCGCATTCACCGCCACACCCTGGATTTCAATGGTCCAGGCACCATGAAAGCCCGTGGCGTTCGCGGGATTGATGGTGAAGCCCAGCACGATTTGCCGGTCGTCGTTATTCACCTGCGGTGCCGTTGATGACACCTCAATGGTGCCGCATGCGGGGTTGAATGATTGGGTGGCTCCAGCGGCGACAAACGTCACGGTGCCACATTCCGCACCCGGCCCCGTCACCTTGATGGCGTACTGGTTGGTGCCGGGATACCACATCTCGACCACCTGGTTTTTTGTGACCGTGCTGGCCCAATTCAACGTGACTGATTTGGTTTCGCCCTGGGAAATGGTGCCGATGGCGCGGATGGCATCGCCGCTTTCGTTTCCCGCCGCGCCAACAAGGACCACGCCGGGACCGGATGCGTTTGACAGTGCGGTTTCATAATTGGAGGTGCCGTCGCGCGCGCCAAAATACGATCCAAGGCTCAGGTTGACAACCAACGGTTTGCCCACGGCCTGTGCCCGTGATTTCATCCACGCCACGGCATCCACCACAGCCGACGCCGGCACACCCGTCGCAATGGAATTTGAAGACAAAATATCAGCCTCGGGTGCCATGCCAATAAAGCGATAGGCCGGCCGGCCATTGCCCGTCTGCTGCCCGTTGCCAACGGCAATGCCGCCAACATGGGTGCCGTGATTGCCGACCGATGGCTGCGTGCAGGCTGACGCGTCACCGCCAATCGCGCCATTGAGCATGGCGATCGTGCAAATGCCGCCGTAGGCGTAGTTTGGCGGCGGCACGCCGGCAGCACCTGTGGTGCGTTGATCCCAAAGTTCCAGCAGGCGGGTGCCACCATCCGGCTTGCGAAAGTCGAGATGCCGAAACGCCAGGCCATCATCGACGATGCCAACAATGACATTTTTGCCTGTGACACCGGTGAAATTCGGCGCCGTTCCGCCGCGCAACAGTGTGGCGCGTGTGGCCGGCACGCTGACATTCAGCCTCTGAACCTGGTGCCGGGCCAGCTCGACATAAACCACTTCCGGCAGCTCGGCAATCGCGGCAAGCGACGCCACGGGAATATCCACAGATGCGATGTTGCCCAGCACCGAGCGTACTCTTCCACCTGCGGCGACGACACCCTCCAGCGAATCACCTTGATAACGCAGCAGCGTTTCAACATAGGCCGCCCGTGTCTTGGTGTCAACAGAAATGTGTGCCGCCGCCGTGTGCGGTGGCTGTGCCATGAGTCCTGCCAGGCGCGCGTCGAATTTTTGACTTGCCCATGCGTTGATTGACGCCGACAAGCCAACCAGAACCAGTATTGATGCGGCTTGAGTGTTGATTTGCATGGCACCGTCCAATAAAAATTATTGCCGAATAAATGGGAGCCAATTAAAACTCCCGCCGGAATCGTTTCCGCCGCCTGATATTACCCGGTTTTGCATGACCAATATTCACGGTTCAGCATATCGAACCATGATCCGCCGCGACACTACAGCAACACCGGCCGATCCGCCTGCTCGTTGCCGTTTGCCGCATTCACGCCTGGCGGAAAATAATGCGCCAGTTCCGCGCTGATTTTTTCAATCGCGGCAACACTGCCGCCGGCAAAATCACGTTTGCGGTAATGCAATTCAAGCTCTTTGCAGATTGCCTGCCAGCGCTCGCTGCCCACGTGCCTGTGTATGCCGCGGTCCGCGATTATTTCCACCTTGCGGTCGGCAAGCAGCACATACACCAGCACACCGTTGTTCTCCTCGGTATCCCACACCCGTAGCATGGAAAAAACCTCCAGCGCGCGTTGGCGCGAAGGCAGCCCTGCCCAAAGTTGCGCGCTGGTGAGTTCGGCCTCGACCACAAAACGCACCTGGCCGCGATGGACTTTTTCGCTGGCACCCACCGCCGCCTCGATGGCCTTGAGTGTGGCAGTCGGGAAGGCGCGCCGCACCAGCATCGGTGACATCCACACATGGCGCAAAAATCGCTGGATAAAATTCATGTTGTCCATGCCGCTACCAATCCCCCGACGCGCCGCCGCCGTCAAAACCGCCGCCGCCACCCGAAAAAATGTCCGACGATCCACCGCCGCCGGATGACCACCCGCCACCGCCACCCCAGCCACCACCACCGCCATGCATCCAGCCCTTGCCGCCCATGAGCAAGGCGATGACAAACACAATGACACCCGCCACAATCGGGAAAAACAATCCCCCTGCCAGCCACCACGCCGCCGCACCAGTGATGCCGCCGGTGGCGGAGGCACCCAGAAAACGCCCCATCATCCCGCGCAAAATGGGTGCGACAAAAATCGCCGCAAACACCGCCAGCATGATGAAATTGTCATCCCCACCGGATTGACTTGACTTGCGTTTTTTTGCGGGCGGCGGCAGCGCCTCGCCGTCAATCACGGCGGCCATTTTCTCCACCGCGTTGAAAATGCCGTCGGCGAATTTGCCTTCACGAAAACGCGGCGCGACAATTTCCGCGATGATGCGTTTGGACACCGCATCGGTCAACACCCCCTGCACGCCGGGACCGGTGAGCATCTGCATTTTGCGGTCATCCTTGGCGATCACAAACAACACGCCGTCATCCACGCCTTTGCGGCCGAGCTTCCATGCGTCCCCCACCCGGAGGGCGAAATCAAAAATCGCCTCGGGCTGGGTGGAGGCGACCATCAACACCACAATTTGCCCGCCTTTTTTTTGCTCGAAGGCACGGATGCGCTCGCTGATCCTGGCCGTGTCCTCCGCCGACAAGGTGGCAGTCTGGTCGGTGACGCGTTTTTCGAGTTTTGGGATGGCGAGGAAATCGCCTTCTGCTGCATAGGCGGAATGGGCAGGCGATGCCATCAACGCCAGCGCAGCGATTAATTGCATGGCGAGCGAGATGAGTTTCACTTGTGTACTTCGCATTGAGATCGCCCCCATCCCGACCTTCCTTGCAGGACGCGCATTGCACTGCATTGCAATGCCGTTTGGCAGGCGCCGAGTACACTCGGCGAAACCCCTGCCAAACCCCCGTGCCGGAAGAAGGAGTGGATTTGGCTTACTTGGC
>JANPNJ010000491.1:0-2141 GCA_031427395.1 Burkholderiales bacterium | reverse complement strand
ATTATGTACATGAGCAGACTGTAATCGAATGGCTACAACCTGTCAACTACGAAAGGCGTAACTCCTTTATGTGAAAGGCAGTGCGATAGACGCGCTCCATCTGCCCATTGCCAAAGGGGCGCATCCAAAAACCCCAGTCGTTCCAGAGGCTGGGACCCAGTCCATTCCAAAGGCTTGGAAACAGGAGAGGACTGCGATTCCGGCCGCAGCCTGCCCTCGAATGCCTAAATCGGGGGCCGGAATGACGAAATTTGTAGTTTTTAGAAGTTTCCAAAACATGAAACACCAGACCTGCAAAGCATTTCCAGCCATTTGTCTCCCAAACACCGCATCAACACATGAGTTCGCCGCATTGGTGACCGTAAATAAATAAACTTGACACTGATGGCGTGTGCCGCCGCCGCGCGCCAACGCGGCCGGAATGTTCTGGTGATTTGTATACTGCCCCTTCGAATTGCCACCACCCAACGCCGTACACAACAACACAATCCGCATTCAACGACACGCAGTTGAGTCAATCCTCCTGCGCCATCCATCGTCACACTGTGTTGCATTTTGACAACAGCAAACACAATGGCATGGTCATGCCACCCTCCCCCCCGTTATCCTTGCAATGTTTTCCAATTCGTGACTGTCACGTTTCAATTTTTCGTCGATTTTGGCGAGGATTGGGACTGGTGGTTGATTCATTTGTTGGTTCCAAATCACGGAGGTTATGCAATGAAGTTAAAGCTAAGAATCCTGCCTGCGGCAGTTGCAGGCGCGCTCGCCGCCAGCATGTGCGGCCCGGTATTCGCCCAACAGGCGGCACCAAAAGCCGAAGCAAAAGTTGACCGTATCGAAGTGACCGGTACACGCATCCCGTCCGCCAACCTCGAAAGCAGCAGCCCGATCACCACCATTGACGCCGCCGCCATCAAAGCCGATGGTTTGCGTTCGGTGGAAAACTTGCTGAATAACCTGCCGCAGGTTTTTGCGGCCCAAGGATCCAACATCTCCAACGGTTCAAATGGTACCGCCACGGTCAATCTGCGTGGTCTCGGTTCCACCCGCACGTTGGTACTGGTCAACGGTCGTCGATTGCCGCCAGGCAGCCCGCGCGGATTTGCGGCCGACTTGAACCAGGTTCCCGCACCGCTGATCAAGCGAGTTGAGATCCTCACCGGCGGTGCCGGTGCCGTTTACGGTTCCGACGCGGTTGCCGGTGTGGTCAACTTCATCATGAACGACAAGTTTGAAGGCATTCAGATTGAAGCCAACACCAGCTTCTTTAACCACCAACAAGGCGACGATACCGGTGCCGCTGCCATGCTGCGTGCACGTGCCATTTCCAACCCTGCGCAATTCAGGATGCCTGGAGACATACGCAGTGACGGCAAAATCAACGACGTCAATTTGTTGATGGGCGGAAATTTTGCCAATGGCAAAGGCAATGCCACGGTGTTTTTCAACTGGAAAAAAGAAGATGCCCTGCTCCAGTCCGTGCGTGATTTCAGCGCCTGCTCCCTCGGCAACTTTACCAGCACAACCGCCGCGACCATTAACGGCATTGCCTTTGGCCCTGGTTTCCGTTGCGGTGGCTCCGGCACCAGCTTCCCTGGCCGCTTTATTGTCGCCGCCGGCAACCGTACCGTTGCTGACACCGCCGGCACCACCCGCGCCTGGGTCGCTGCCAATGATCAATACAACTTCGGCCCGACCAATTATTTCCAGCGTCCATCGGAGCGCTACGGATTTAATGCCACCGCAAATTACGATCTGACCAATGCGACCAAAGTGTATTCGGAATTTTCGTTCCACGATGACCGCACTGTTGCACAGATTGCACCAAGCGGCTTGTTTGGTTTTGACGCTTCCGGTGCGAATGCTGTACGTTGTAACAATCCCCTGTTGTCCGCTTCATGGCGCGCAGATTTGGGTTGCGTCGGCACTACCGGCACGGCCGATGCATTCATTCTTCGTCGTAACGTCGAGGGTGGTGGTCGTCAGTCCGATTTTCGCAACACCTCCTATCGAACCGTGTTGGGATCCAAGGGCGAGGTTGGCAACTGGTCGTATGACCTCTTTATGCAAACTTCCAAGGTGGTTTACCAGCAGGCGGAGAGGAACTACTTCTCAACCACCCGTGGCCAACGCGCGCT
>JANPNJ010000490.1:0-2964 GCA_031427395.1 Burkholderiales bacterium | reverse complement strand
GGTCACCCTTGCCGCGTCATTTGTGGTGACATCGACGGTGGTGTCGCCCACGGCCGCGCACATCCATACTGGTGCCATTGGTGCCAACGGCGGCGTGACGGTTGGATTCACGCAAACCACCCCCGGCACCTGGACATCCGCCGCAACCGCAAGCCTGACCGCCGCGCAGGGCGCCGCCTTTGCCGCAGGCGGCATGTACTACAACGTTCACAGTGCCGCTTTTCCGGGCGGGGAAGTGCGCGGCCAGGCCACCGGGCGGGAATAACCGGCAGGCTCACTCAATTTCAAGCGCCTGCGTGTCAGGCGCTTTTTTTTGCCGAAAACTTGTGTATGGCCGCATTCTGGCGGCGGCATACTGTGTCCATCTTGAAAGGGAGCGGGCTCACCATGTTTTTTTGGAACAGACATCCAGGCGTGGTCGCCGCATTGGCCGCGGCATTATTATTTGGCGCGGGCACACCCTTTGCAAAAATTTTGCTGGGGCCGGTCAGCCCATGGCTGCTGGCGGGTATGTTGTATCTGGGTTCTGGCCTGGGGCTTTGGGCATGGCGCGGCTTGCGCCGCCACCAACCAGTGAGGCCGACCTTTGCCGACATGGGCTGGCTGGCGGGTGCAGTCTTGTCGGGCGGCATCATCGCCCCCGTTTGTTTGTTGTGGGGGCTGATGCATATGCCCGCATCCGGTGCGTCGCTGCTGCTGAATCTCGAAGGGGTGTTCACCGCACTGATCGCCTGGTTTGTGTTTCGTGAGAATTTTGACCGGCGCATCGCCGCCGGCATGGCGCTGATCGTCGGTGGCGCGCTGCTGTTGTCGTGGCCGCAGGAGATTGATTTTGGTGCCCTGGCACCGTCTGCCGCCGTGGCTGCGGCCTGTTTGTTCTGGGCAATCGACAACAACCTGACGCGCAAAGTGGCACTGCTGGATGCCTCGTTCATTGCCATGACCAAGGGGCTCACGGCTGGCGCGGTCAACACGGCCATCGCGCTGTTGCTTGGCGCGGCGCTGCCACCGTTGCCGGTTGTGCTGGCGGCAGGCGGGCTGGGGTTGGTCAGTTATGGCATCAGCCTGGTGCTGTTTGTGCTGGCCTTGCGCCATCTGGGCACGGCACGCACCGGCGCGTATTTTTCGACCGCGCCATTTGCCGGCGCGGTGATCGCGGTGGCGGTCATGGGAGAGCCATTCACATTTGAATTGGCAATCGCCGGGGCGCTGATGGCCGTGGGTGTCTGGCTGCATGTCACCGAGCGGCACCAACACCGGCATGAACACCGGCCGATGGCGCATGCGCACGAGCACACCCACGATGAACATGACGAACACCACCAACATGATCACACCGGCGTCGATTCAGCGGGCGCGCGACACACACATTGGCATCAACATCACCCGTTGACGCACGGGCATGTCCATTATCCCGATGCCCATCACCAACACCACGCTGACCACTGAATGTCAGCGCCGTAACCCCGGCAGCGATTCAACGCACCCGCGAGTAACGCACCACATTGTTGGGTTGTCCGACTTGTGACGTGCGCATGCCGTGCCGTTCGGGCTGGATGTCGTAACGTTCCGCACCCAGGTAAAGTTGTTGGTTGCGATAGTAGCCGTTCACCCGCAGGTCGTCATGGACGATGGCTTGCGCGGTGCCGTCGGCATAAATGGTCAGCCGAATCCGCGATTGATGAATGGGATTGACGCCTTCCCAGGAGCCGACCAACGCGGCGGGCGGGGCATCCGAAAAACGCGCGTTGGGCAAGGTGGATCCGGATGGTGGCGGGGATTGATTCCAGCCCGCACCAACCCCGCTGATTTCGACGCGCCATTGCTGGTTTTCGTTGCCGTGGCATTGCCATTGGTGAATGTTGGCACCATCGTGTTTGCCGCCGTCGGTTTCATCGACATCCACACATTTGCCGGAAGCCACACTCACCAGCTTGAAAAATCCGCGACCCGCCGTCTCCATGCGCCAGCGTTGGTTGTCGCCGC
Organism: Burkholderiales bacterium; assembly: GCA_031427395.1. GTDB lineage: Bacteria > Pseudomonadota > Gammaproteobacteria > Burkholderiales > Usitatibacteraceae > UKL13-2. The sequence goes on along the minus strand of JANPNJ010000490.1, from coordinate 978 downwards.
TGTGCCAAGTGTACTGGGCGATATTCGCACCGTTTTGCCGGCTGGCCCCCACCAGATCCATCACCTTGCCACTGGCACGCGCGACAACCGCCAATTCGCCGCGTCCCTGGTCAAAAAAATCCCAAAGCTGGGCATCGGTGCCGTTGCAGACCCATTGGCGAATATTGACACCGTCGTCTTTTTTCGCCCCCTCAACATCCATGCATTTGCCGCTGGCGCGGCTGATAATCATGCCCGAGTGCAACAGTCGGCCATCCACCCTCGGGGTGGCGGTGGGCATTGCCTGCCCGCCGCCCGAATAAGGCTTGACGCCATGAAGCGGTGGCGGGGCGGCATGCGGTCTTTCGCCAAGGACGGCGATGGGTGTCGTGGCGGGTGTGATACCGGATCGAATGGCCTGGGTCGCGGCGCGGCTCAGGCGCCATTGCTGGTTTTCCATGCCGTGGCATTGCCATTGGTGGATGTTGGCTCCCGCCGTGTTGCCGCGATCACTGACATCCAGGCACTTGCCGCTGCGCTGGTTGACGATTTGCACCACGCCGCTGGCGACATGGGGCAGGGATTCGAGCCGCCAGCGTTGCGCGCCGCTGTTGTTCCAGCTGTATTGCTGGACATTGGCGCCATCGTGAAAGGCGCCACTCGCTACATCGAGGACGCGCCGGGTCAGGCGATTCACCAGCGCATATTCGCCACCGCCCAGATCAGCCAGATCCCAGTGTGCGGTTGGGCTGCCACATGCGCCGAGCTGGACATTCAGGCCGTCGTCCGCCGCAGCGCGCGCCACATCCAGGCAAAGATTGCTGTTGGCATTGCTGATGGTGCCGGCCGCAACCAGGTTGCCTGGGGGTGTTTGGGCCGACACGGCGGCAGGCAAGGCCATCAGCATGGCGCAGATGGCGGCCAGCGGCGTGGCGCGGCTGGCAGATCGGGCTAGGAACATTTTTTCCCCTTGATGAATTGATGATGGCGCATGCCACC
>JANPNJ010000489.1:0-11112 GCA_031427395.1 Burkholderiales bacterium | reverse complement strand
GCCGAAAAATATTTTCAAACTGTCATGCCGACAGAGCACGGCTTTATCGTGCGACGAGGCATCTCATCCATTACATACGGCGCGGAAGGAAATTTCTACGTTTTCTATGGATGGGATTCCTCACAAAAGCTATTCGGAATGACAGGAGTGGTTTGGGGTTTCATCGGCGCTCATCGGCGTCCATCGGCGGTTCCAACCCAAGCTACCAAGCGCTGCTAAGCCCAGCCCCTCGCGTGTTCCACCGCTTTTTGCCACTGCGCCATGCGCGCGGAGGCTTCATCGCGTGACATCGACGGCTGCCAGCGCCGCGCCACCTGCCAGGTGGCGGCAATATCGCTTTGATTTTTCCACACACCAACCGCGAGTCCCGCCAAATACGCCGCACCCAGGGCGGTGGTCTCAGCCACCGCCGGGCACACCACCGGGATGCCCAAAATATCGGACTGAAACTGCATCAGCAACGCATTGGCGGTGGCACCGCCATCGACGCGCAATTCAGTCAGTGCCAGGCCGGTGTCGGCGTGCATGGCATGAAACACATCCGCCGATTGAAAGGCGATGGCTTCCAGCGTGGCACGGGCAATATGGGCGCGGGTGGTGCCACGGGTCAGCCCCAGCAGGGTGCCGCGCGCGGAGGCGTCCCAGTGGGGCGTGCCCAGACCGGCAAAGGCCGGCACAAACACCACCCCGCCGGTATCCGCCACACTCCCCGCCAGCGCCGCCATTTCACTCGCGTCACGGATGATGCCCAGGCCATCACGCAGCCACTGCACCGCCGCACCGGCGATGAAGACGCTGCCCTCAAGCGCATAACTGGTCTCGTCGCCGATACGCCATGCCACCGTTGATAACAACTTGTTGTTTGACACCACCGGCCGGGCACCGGTGTTCATCAGCATGAAACAGCCGGTGCCGTAGGTGTTTTTGGCCATGCCGGGGGTGTGGCATCCCTGGCCGAACAGGGCGGCCTGCTGGTCACCGGCAACCCCGGCAATGACAATGCCGTTGGGCAATCCTGCGCATGATGTTTCGCCAATGACGCCGCTGGAGGCAACAATTTGCGGCAATACGCTGCGTGGAATGTCCATCAGTTGCAACAATTCATCGTCCCAATCACCGCGATGGATATCGAACAACATGGTGCGCGAGGCGTTGGAGACATCGGTGGCGTGAACCCTGCCCGCCGTCAGGTTGTAAATCAACCAACTGTCGATGGTGCCAAACGCAAGCTCGCCGCGTTCGGCGCTTAGCCTTGCTTGCGGCACATGATCGAGCAGCCATTTAAGTTTGCTGCCGGAAAAATAGGCGTCAATCACCAGCCCGGTTTTCTGCTGGATGGTCTCGGCGCGGCCGGCGGCCTTCAGGGACTCACAAAAACCGGCGGTGCGCCGATCCTGCCAAACAATGGCCGGCGCCACCGGCTGCCCGGTCTGGCGATGCCACAACACGGTGGTTTCACGCTGATTGGTGATGCCGATGGCGCGGATGTCGGCGCCTGCCGCCCGCGCCTGCCGGATGGCCTCGGCGGCAACATCCCGCTGGCTGTGCCAGATTTCCAAGGCGTCGTGCTCGACCCAGCCCGGCTTGGGGAAAAACTGGGCAAACTCCCGCTGTGCGCGCGCGACAATATTGCCCGTGCCGTCAAACACCATGGCGCGCGAGCTGGTGGTGCCTTGGTCTAGTGCCAGGATGGTGTGCATGGGTGGAATGGCGTGGTGTGGATAAACCGCTGAAATTATGGTGGTTTTTTGAATAGGGTTAAAATTGACATGATCAGGGGGCTGAAACTCTGGCGGCTCTGCGATAAACTAGCACGCAATATTCGCACACAATAATCAACACCAAAGCAGGGGTTTCACGATGGGTTTGCTTGACGATCTGAAAAAAGAGGCCGAGTCGGTCAAAAACCAGGAGGCGGCGCGCACGCAGTCGCTCAAGGCGAATGCCGTGCAGGTGGATCATGCCTTGCGCAGCATTTACAAATACCTGAACGAATTGTTCCGCCAGTTGAATGTGGTCAAGCCGCCGTGCGCGCGCAGCTACGACCTGCTGACGGTTGGCAAGATCGATGGCCTGTCGCAAAGCGATTACCGGATTGAGCACCGCACCTCGCAGCGCAACAACAGCGAGCACTATGAGGAATTGACGGTCAGTTTCCGCCGCAGCAAGCCGGAGACGATGAAAATCAAGCGCGAGGCCGAGACCATCGAGAAATTCCGCAATTTGTTATGGCAAAACAACATGCGCTTCACTTCCGAGGCCATGCGCAATGACCGCAGGGTGGTGACCCACGAATTTTTCAACATCAATGCGGAAGTGTTGTGCGGCGCGGACATTGTTGGCGACTACGACGAAGGCGTGATCCGCTTCAAGCTGAAAAACGTCGAGGACTTCGGACCTGGCATCTACACCGTAGAGCCCGCCAACATCACCGACAAAATGCTAGAGGATCTGGCCAAGCTGTTTATCGGCCAGTTGGATGTCAATTTTGAGAGCTACAACCGCCGCCCGACCTTTGGCTCCGGTGCCACGGGACAATTCTCCCGCCAGTCGGCAAAAAATGTGCAGTATGCGGTTGATCCTGCCTCCCCGCCGGCGGAAGAAGAAGCCAAGAAACGGGGCCTGTTCGGGCTGTTCAAAAAGTAGGCTGTGATTTACGCAAAGCCGCCGATGTTGCCATCGGCGGCTTTTTTATTTGGATCGGCTGCAGGAGCCGCGCACCGCTTACGAATCAGCGGCGGTTCTGCAAAGCGGCAATCCGCTGCTCCATCGGCGGATGGGTGGAAAACAGCGCCATGATGCCGGCTTTGTCCGATATGCCCGATGCGGCCATTGACTGCGGCAGCGCACCCGGCACCAGCCCGCCCAGGCGGCGCAACGCGGCCACCATCGGCTCGGGACGGCCGATCAACTGCGCGGCACCGGCGTCGGCGCGGAATTCACGCTGGCGCGAAAACCAGGCGACGATGATCGAGGCCAACACGCCCAGCAGCAACTGACAAACAATGTCGGTCACATAGTAACCAATGCCGGGGCTGCTGCTTTTGTTTCCCAGCACCACTTTGTCAACAAAATAGCCGACGATCTTCGACAGGAACACCACAAAGGTGTTGATCACGCCCTGGATCAAGGTGAGGGTGACCATGTCGCCATTGGCGATGTGCGCGACTTCGTGCGCCAGCACCGCTTCGACTTCTTCCTTGGTCATCGACTCCAGGAGGCCGGTGGAAACCGCCACCAGCGAGGAATTTTTGAAGGCACCAGTGGCAAAGGCGTTGGGCTCACCCGCATACACCGCCACTTCCGGCATGCCGATATTGGCTTTGTTGGCCAGGCGCGTCACGCTTGCCACCAGCCAGCGTTCGGTTTCGTTTTGCGGGGTAGTGATGACTGTCGCGCCGGTGGACCATTTGGCCATCGGCTTGGAGATCAGCAGCGAAATAAACGCGCCGGAAAAACCGACCACGGCCGAGAACGCCAGCAGCATCGGCAGATTCAGGCCATTGGCCGTGAGAAAGCGATTGACGCCCAATGCGCTGGTCACCACCGTGATAACCAGCATGATGGCGATATTGGTGGCTAGGAATAAAAGGACACGTTTCATATTGCAAAGGCTCCGTGAAGGAAAAGTGGGGTGAAGCGGATTGTAGCGGTGATTCGCGCTGGACAGTTGAAGAACATATATAAGGCGATTTCGGTGGATTTCAAGTTGTTTGCCGGGCTTGGCACCAACCATTTTTAAGCACTACTTGGGCAACAAACCGGTGAATTGGTTCGACCCTATCGCGGCACAATGTGGAGGTGGCTTTTGCCAGGAAAACAAGGCTTCATCAATCCATGTCAGCGGCAAGGTTTGCGCTGACTACAATCTTCGTTATTCATTTTGCCGAATAATAATATTGTTGACAAGTCATCATAAATAATGCACCATTTGCCAATGAATGCCACTCGTCAGACAACAAAACCGCAAGCGGCAAAAAGGCCCGGCCGTCCCCGCACATCGCCATTGACCAGGCAGGAACAACTGCGTGTGGCCAAGCGTGCGCAGCGGGCGCGGGCAAAAGCGCTGGGGGCTGAAACGGTCGAACTGCGCCTAGATCATGAGCTCGCCACCATGCTCAAGGCAGCATTGTTGACGCCGACATTCAAGCAGGATCTCAAAACGTTCCTGGCGAATGTGGTGGTGGATGTGAACGCATATCCTGCGCTGCGGGACATTGCCTGGAACCGTCGCGATCGATGGGTGCCGGCTGGTGAGGCGATGGCGCTTTACGAACGCAACTGGCGCTTCGTGGATGCAGGCAAATTGCAGCCGGCGGAGGCACAGTTGATCACCAATCTTGCCGCCCGTTTTGGCAATGGGGTATTGCATGTCTAAAGCCATTTTCCACAACCCGTTCCACCGGCAGGTGCAGGAAATTCTTGGTGCCCTCGACAAAAAATTCCTGGCCGAGGCCTGCTGCCACTTCGGCGGCGGCACACGCATCGTACTTGAGTTGGGCGAGTATCGTGAGTCGCGCGACATCGATTTCCTGTGTGCCAGCCAAGCGGGCTACCGCATGCTTCGTGAGGCGGTCACCGAACATTCGCTTGGATCCATTGCCGCCAAGCCGCTCAAACTCTCGCGGGAAGTGCGGGTCGACCAATATGGCATTCGCACGTTCATCGATTCACCTTCAGGCGCAAAGGTAAAGTTTGAAATCATTCGTGAAGGGCGGATTCCCCTTGGCACTTCTCCCGGGCCGCCGCTGCCAGGCGTGGCGGTGCCATCGCTAAGCCATATCGATGCCTTTGCGGAAAAGTTTTTGGCCAACGCTGACCGCGGCCTCGATGTGGCAACCCATTCACGCGATATGGTTGATTTGGCGTTTATGCTGCAAGGCTGGGACCACAACGAAGCTGCCGCCGGCCTGGAGATCGCGCAAGCCGCCTACGGCAAAACCATCGACAAGTCTCTAAAGGCCGTCGCCACGAAAATGAAGGGCGATATGGTCTACCGAAAAAAGTGCTTTGGGACTCTGCAGGTCACTGATGCCAAGCGATGCATGATGGGCATTGATCTGCTGGCGAGTGAAAAATGGCGGCGCTAAAAACGAAAATGCCGTACGCCCACGCGCGCCACTACTCGTCACACTACATGGTTGTCACCCCCAGCACACTGTTTTGCGGCATGCTGCGAAATGCCTTTTGCATGTGCTGGTGATAGACCACAAACAGCAGGACAAAGCCGGCGAACATCACCGGCTCGGGCACACCCAGCTTCCATCCCGCCACGGCGATGACTGCGCAGGCGGCATTGGCCAGCGCACTGACCAAACTCGCCCGGCCCACCGTCAGGCCGCGATTGAGCAAGTAATGGTGCAGATGCTGGCGGTCGGCCACAAACATGCTGCGGCCAGCACGCTTGCGGCGGAGCATCAGCGACACACAATCACTCAGCGGCAACACAATCACCCACAGCGCACAGATGGCCGGAAAGGTGCGGCTGCCGTCACTTGGCGCGCCGTTGCCGGTGGTCAAATCAATGGCAAACCAGCCGATCAAAAAGCCCAGCAACATGCTGCCGGTGTCGCCCAGAAAGGTGCGGGCGCGGGCATTCCAAGGCCAGCGCGCGTTGAACAACAAAAACCCGCATGTCGCCCCGGTGAGCACCAGCAAAATCTTGTATTGATCCCACAGGCCGCTTTCGCGCGCGACGAATGCATAGGCGGCAAATGCGATCAAACCGATGCCCCCGGCGTGGCCGTCAATGCCGTCGGCCATGTTGATGGCATTGATGACACCGATCATCGCAAAAACGGTCATCGGGACGACGAGCAGCCAGAGGCCAATTGCGCCGATGCCCAATAAATCGCCCACCCGGTGAAGCTGAACTTCAGCAATGTAAACCATCAGCAAACACGCCAGCGCCTGCGCGAAAAATTTCGGCAGCGGCGGGACCTCATGAATATCGTCGGCAATGCCGATCAGCAAAATTACCGCAACCGACAATGCCATGCCGACGGCATGGTGCGGCTGCAAGATTGCGATGGCCGCCAGCAACACCAGCCCGATGCCCACCCCGCCGATAACCGGTGTCACGCGGGCATGTTCCTTGCGGCCGCCGGGGTGATCGAGCAAATGCAGGAAGGGTGCGAAACGGATCAACACCAGCAGGATGAGTGTGGCGGCCGCGAGGGAGGCGGTGAGGATTATCAGGGTGATCATATGACCACGCCAAGGCTGCGCGCCATTGCATCCAACGGCGCGGTTCGCTTTTTCACACCCGTAATCGAAGCTGGCAAAATGTGTCCTTGAATGAGACTGCTAAACTAAAAGGGGCACTTCTATAAATTCCGTCATTCCCGCCCCCGATTTAAGCATTCGAGGGCAGGAATGACGGAAATTTGGCATTTTTTGTGGTGCAAACGCTTAACCGAGTGACATGAAGGGCTGGTTCCGGATTACGCTGCGCTTCAACCGGACGCGCCAAAAGCGCCGCGCTCCGGTCAACTTGGTCGATAAACGTCCCGCCGATTGCCGATTCGCAAGACGCGTACGACAATGCGGCGATCCTGAATGTCGCAGATGATGCGCCAGTCACCGACGCGGTATTTCCAGTAGCCACCCAACTTCGGTCCGGCGAGAGCCTCCCCAATATTTCTGGGGTTATCCAGCGTTGCCACGCGTTGCTTCAGAAACCCGATCAGCCGCTGCTGAATGGAACGATCCAGTTTTTTCAAGTCTTTCACAGCATCGGGATCGAATTCGATCTCAAAGGCCAAGTTTGCGCTCTACCTCAGCCAGGGGAATGGTTTTGCGATTCAACCGGGCACGCGCTTCAGCGAGGTAATAGTCTTCGAGATCATCGATATATTCAAGGATTGCCTCTCGTGCCAACGCTGTTTTCGACCGCCCCGTTTCGAGCGCCAATGAATTCAGGCGTACTTCAATTGAATCAGGCAGGCGTATGGCAAGCATGGCAGTTTTCCTCCGGGAACAGTTTGCTATACAAGTATAGCATCGTTGCGCTTCTCGACCCCGGTCGGTTTTCCAGTCGAATGCCACGACCAGGCAGCGTAACCGGTTTTGCAGGGAGGTGGGCGACATCGTCGAGGCAATGAAGTCCGGGCTGGTCGCCACGCAGTCGACACCGACTCGGCCGGGTGAAGCGCGGTTGCGATCACGGCGCTATATCTTGTAGTACCCGCGATACCAATCCACAAACCGCGCCACCCCAACCTCAACAGTCGTATTCGGCCGAAAGCCGACAGCCTCACTCAAACGCGACACATCCGCCGCTGTCGCGCGCACATCGCCCGCCTGCATCGGCAGCATGTTCATGACCGCTTTTTTGCCGAGTGCGGACTCCAGCGCATGAATGTAGCGCATCAATGGTACCGGCTCACTGTTGCCAATGTTGTACAGCCGATACGGCGCAAAACTGGTGGCCGGATTGGGGGCGTCACCTGACCACGCGGGGTCGGGCGTGGCGGGCTGATCAACCAGGCGCAAGACACCTTCGACAATGTCATCCACATAGGTGAAGTCACGCACCATGTCACCATTGTTGAAAACATTGATTGGCTCATTTGCCAAAATCGATTTGGTAAACAAAAACAGCGCCATATCCGGCCGCCCCCAGGGGCCGTACACCGTAAAAAACCGCAGCCCGGTACACGGCAGGCCATACAGGTTGGCATAACTGTGCGCCATCAGCTCATTGGCTTTTTTGGTCGCCGCATAAAGGGCCATGGGGTGATCCACTGTGTGGGATTCCGCAAAGGGCAGGGCGGTGTTGGCACCATAGACCGAGCTCGATGAGGCAAACACCAGATTGGCGACCTTGTTGTGGCGGCAACCTTCAAGGATATTCAGAAAGCCGACAATGTTGGCCTCGATATAGGCGTGGGGATTGTCGATGGAGTAGCGCACCCCCGCCTGTGCGGCAAGGTTGACCACACAATCAAATTGATGCGCGGCAAACAGTGCCTGCATGGCTGCGCGGTCGGCGATGTCGGCTTTGATGAAGGTGAACGCCGGGTGCGTGGTGAGCTTTGCCAGTCGCGCTTGTTTTAGCGTGACGTCGTAGTAGTTGTTGAGGTTGTCAACACCAACCACGCAATCGCCGCGTGCGAGCAGTCGAAGTGCCAGAAAGTGGCCGATGAAGCCGACGGTGCCGGTGATGAGGATTTTCATGGCGCTATTATTTTGTGAAAAAAGTTTTTTTCATGGCTTGTTTCGCCCAGTTCTCAACTTTCAGGCCTTTAACGCGCTTGAACTCGCTGACGTTATTGGTCACCAGCACAAGATCTTCGACCAACGCATGCGCGGCAATCCACAGGTCGTTATCGCTGATGGGTTGCCCTTTTGCGCGAAGCTGTGCCTTCGCCTCGCCATAGGCTTCCGCCGCCCCGAGGGGAAGCGGCAGGGGTGTCACCAGATCGGCCATGAGTTTGGCGATGATCGCGCGGTTCGCGGCGGTTCGCGCGCTTTTTGCGGCCCCGTACAACAACTCGCCATAGGTAATAACAGAAATCGCGAGGTCCCCTGCGGGAATGTTGGCGATACGTGTGCTGATCTGTGCGTGTCGGCCGTTGGCAAAATAGATGCAGATGTTGGTATCGAGGAGATAGCGCATCAAAAGCTCTCACGCTCGACAGGCGGTGACAAATCGCGGCCATCATGCATGAAATCGACCGGAAGCTGGCCGAGAAGCGCGACGACATCAGCAACGGATTTTTTTGTTGGCCTAAGTACGATATCGTCACCCTGGCGAAAGATGTCGACCTCCGATACATTGATCTTGAATTCTTTGGGCAAGCGAACGGCTTGCGAATTTCCGCTCATGAAAACCTTGGCTGTACGCATGACAATCGCCCCCTTGCAGAAGTGCTAAAGATATACATAGAGTATATACAAATTACCTGCGGCCTTCAAGCGCTGCGTGGCGCTGGCAGCTCACGCCTCGCTGATGTTGCCGAACCCCAATGACAGAAGGCGTGTGTCTTTGGTCAACAACGTCATCCGTTCGACATCGGCAATGGCGACAAGCAGTAAGTCAAAAGGATCCCCTTGCAGGCCGCCAATTTCCCGCGCCCGATCAACGTACGCCGCGGTGATGGGCAAGATGCCAAAGCCTTCATTTGCCAGGTGGGATGACAATGATCCAGGCGGCAACGCCAATTTGCCGACGGCGTTTTTTAATTGCATTTCCCATACGCTGGCGACGCTGACAAAACAGGACTCTTTGCGGATCAGCGCGGTAGCCGTTTTGGACAGGCGCGCGCTTTTTGTCATCCACCAATAAACAATGCGGGTATCGAGAAGATACCGCATCATTTCTTGTTGCGACTGCTGCCCAATTTTCGTGCGCGCGTGGGCTTGCCGCTCGTCCGTATTCCGGTGGGCGACAGGTGCGGGCTTTCACCATCAAAGAGCAGTGCAATCGCCGCATCGGTTTCCGGACTGAAAGCATTGGTGATTTGTGCTTCGGTCATGTTCAGATGCGCCCATGCACCTGGCTTGCGACTCGGCGGCAATGCCGTTACCGGCACCAGCCGCACTGCCGGCACACCCTTGTTGGCGATGATGACATCCTCACCCGCAAGGGCGGCCTTGACCAATTTTGAAAGCTGACTTTTTGCGTCGAGCATATTGACTTGCATAGTTGTTCTCCTCGAATCGCAAAAGGCTACCACAGATTAGCTAAGTTAGCTAAATACAGACCTCGTCCAGGCTCATACCACGTTGGAAAAGGCCGGGCAATTGACAATGGCAGCAAAGAAAGATATATTAAATATATCAATTTGGCCATTTTCGAAAACATCATGACGACCACATCGAAACCAGATCAACTGTTACTCCGTTTCCGGCCAAGCGACACGCAGAATGGCATCAGCCGCTCAACCGTGGAGAAATTGGCTGAATACCTCGGTTTCACCGGGGAAACACAAGTGATTCACTATGCGTTGCGCAAGTTGGCGAAAGAAGTGTTGCCGGCCTATGAAGCCGACGACGGCGAACTGACACCGACGCAGTTGGCCGCAATTCGCAAAGCGATACCCCAGGGCCGCGCAAAATCAGTCAAGTCGAGCTTGTTCTGAAGCATGGGGAAACATTGGTGGCCGGCACCGGAAGCAGGCGAAATCGTATGGTGTCACTTCCCGGAAAACAAGGGAATCAAGCCGGGGCCGAAGCCCCGACCTGCTTTGATCGTCAAGGTATTTGACGACCAAGCCCCCCATTTTATTGTACTGGTGGCCTACGGCACCAGCCAGAAAACCGGCCAACTCCGCTCGGGAGAGTTTCTTATTGCAGATCGCGAGGCGGCGGCTTTCCAGCTTGCAGGGTTAAGCTACGCAACAAAATTCAGTTTCCACAATACAGTTGAACTGCCATACAGCAGCGAATGGTTCAAGGTGCCACCCGGTGCACCAAACGGTCAAACACCAAAGCTCGGTGTGTTGCATCCAAGTTTGATGCAGCGTGTACGTGCCGCTTGGGAAGCGGCTCAAACAGGCTGATACCCGGCAGATTAGCCCCGAAAAGCCGGCATCGCAACCCTCAGCATGTCGGTTTTGCCAATTGAAGTTGCGCCGCAATTCTGCGAGATTGACCACCACATCAAATGTTTGCCCGCGAACAACGCCGACATCGCGGCATGATCGGCGATATCGGCTTTGTGAAACGAGAAGGCGGGGTGGGGTGTGAGGTGATCGAGGCGCGCTTGTTTCAGCGAGACATCGTATTTGTGAATTTGCGGGCTATTAGTATTAGGGTGCCAGCTTTGGGTAAGCGCAGACATGCTTGAATTCTTTTTTTGGCGTAAGCGCCAAACCCAAGCCGTGGTGCGCATTACAGGCCGTTTTGCCTCGGAACGCCGCACCAGTTGGCGCGTTTGCTTTTCCGTTCGCAAACAAACGGAATGAACCCCGGCTGAAATTCAAAATGGTGCGATGTTTGTCTCCTCCCTTTTTGAAAGGGAGGGTGGAGCAGGGGTTTCGAGCGGCGTGCCGCTCGCCTGTGTAACGGTGTTCCGATGCAGCGGGACACGCGGCCTGCAAGGTGGAGGGATTGTCGGCGGCGAAGAATTTGCGTTGCTTCCTCGTATGCGACCATCTACGAACAGCT
>JANPNJ010000488.1:0-4948 GCA_031427395.1 Burkholderiales bacterium | reverse complement strand
CCAAGACCGAAGCCCTCAGCAAGGCCGCGCAAAAACTCGGCGAAAAAATGTACGCCGACATGCAGGCCAAGGCGGCGGCGGAAGGCGGCGGCGGTGCGGAAAGCGCCGCCGGTGCCGCGCCGGGTGGCACAGCCGAGCCCGCCAAGGAAAAAGACATGGGCAATGTGGTGGATGCGGAATTTACCGAAGTGAAGGACAAGAAGTAAATTTTTTGTCGGGCAAAAGGGGTGAGTCTGAATCTCACCCCTTTGTTGTTTTTTCAAACGCGTTAATTCCCAGTTCTTTCAACCAGCGACCGCACCATGGCCACCAAACGCGACTTCTACGAAATCCTCGGCATCAACCGCGATGCTTCTGAAGAGGACATTAAAAAAGCCTACCGTCGGCTGGCGATGAAGCATCATCCCGACCGCAACCCCGACAGCAAGGAGTCAGAGGACAAATTCAAGGAGGCGAAGGAAGCCTACGAGATGTTGTCGGACGCGGAAAAGCGCCGCGCCTACGATGCCTATGGCCATGCTGGGGTGAGCCAGCAGGGTCCCGGTGGTTTTGGTGGCGATGCGGGGGGATTTTCAGATGCCTTTGGCGATATTTTCGGCGAGATATTTGGCGGTGGCCGAAGCCGTGGTGGCGGACCGCAAGTGTATCGGGGCTCCGATCTGCGCTACAACCTTGAAATCTCGCTGGAGCATGCGGCGCGTGGCACTGAAACCAAGATTCGCATTCCTGCGCTTGAATCATGCGAAGTGTGTGACGGCAGCGGCGCCAAGCCAGGCAGCAAGGCCAAGACCTGCCACACCTGCGCGGGGGTTGGCCAGGTGCGCATGCAGCAGGGATTTTTTTCCATCCAGCAGACCTGCCCGACCTGTCACGGCACCGGCAAGGTGATCCCGGACCCGTGCAAATCGTGTGATGGCATCGGCCGCGTGAAAAAACACAAAACCCTGTCGGTGAAAATCCCGGCGGGTGTCGATGACGGTGATCGCATTCGCTTGAGTGGCGAGGGTGAGGCCGGTGTCAACGGCGGCCCGCCGGGGGATTTGTACGTGGTGGTGCAGCTCAAGGCGCACAGCGTGTTCCAGCGCGAAGGCGCGGATCTGCATTGCGAGATGCCCATCAGTTTCACCATGGCGGCACTCGGTGGCGAGATTCACATCCCCACACTCGACGGCGAGGCCAAAATAAAAATTCCCGCCGAGACCCAATCGGGGCAGGTGTTCCGCCTGCGCGGCAAGGGCATCAAGCCGATTCGGCAGACGTCATCCGGCGATTTGCTGTGCCATGTGGTGGTGGAGACGCCGGTGCGCCTGACCGAGCGGCAAAAAGAATTGTTGCGCGAGCTCGATGAAATCAACAAAAAAGATCACGACAAACACAACCCGCGTGCCAAAGGTTTCATGGACAAGGTGAAGGATTTTTTCGCCGGATAAAAAATAGAAACATGAGCACTGGCGCGGTGTTCCACCAGAACGACGGCTACGGCCGGGCGGGACTCGCTGGTGTCGAGCGCGCCATGAAAAAACGCAATCTGGAACTGGTTGGCAAGGCCACCGTAGAGCGCAACAGTGTTGATGTCGCCAATGCGGTCAACGTGCTGTCCAAAGTCAATGCCAGCGCCATCATCCAAATCAGCGCCTGCAAAATGGGTGTTGCTGATTTCGGCGGCTTCCGGGTGCGCTATTCACCGGGCAATCACAATGGCTCGACGTTTGTTGATTTGACGATATTGAGCAAGGGCGGGAAGTTCAGGAGGTGAACAAGGGTGCGTGTTCCGCGCCGCTTTTTCCCGGGACACCCTCAAGAGCACTTCTCTGAATTGCCCTTGAATGTGTTGCTTGACGCGAAAGTGGCGGTCCGCGCCATTTGCCGCGGCAACCGCGTCTTCAGCCTGCAAGGCTTGTCAGCGTGGGTGTTTTTATCAGGTCAATGGCAACCGCCAATGGCAAAGGTGCGGCAAAAGAAGGCGACGGTGGCGGCGCGTGATTGTGCGGCGACCTGCTCATTGCCCGCCATGACGACTTTTCCGCCACGACCCAAATGGGAGAAGGGATCCTCGATCATCATGGTCGGTTCGGTGCGATCCCAGCCGTGGCCGGCATCGGCATACACTTTCAGTGTGACGAGGTTCGCGCCACGTGCACCCAGCGATTTGACGAGATTGGCACATGTGTCGGGCTGGTCGTAGGTGTCCGCTGCGCCTGCCTGCAACAGGATCGGCGCGCCGGTGAATTGCTGGAATTCATAACCGGGTACACGGTTATAAACCCAGCAGACCGGGTAGTTGGGCGCGTGTGCGGCAAACTGCATGTCTTTGCCCAAATACAGTTCAGTGTACGGTTTGGTGGCCGTGAGCATTGATACCACGCCACCCCAACTGAAACCCATGATGCCGATTCGTTTTGCATCGATGGCGGGATTGGCGGCAAGAAACTTGAATGCGCCATACGCATCCGGCAGCGTCAAGGGAACACCTTTTGGCCGATCCGCCGGGCTGTTGATATTGCGCGCTGACCACATATCGATTTCGAGCGTGGCAATGCCGACGGCATTGAGTTCGGTTGCGTAAGCACTGCCGCGGCTATCGACACCGGACGAGCCGTGCACGATCACCACGGCGGGCAATGCGCCACTCACTCCAATAGGTGTGCGCAGAACCGCTGCCACGATCAAGGGCTTCGTGTTATCAAGCGTTGGATAGGAAACATAGGATATTTTCACCATTGGTTTGTTGATTGCCGTGCCGGCGTTCTTGACGTTCTGCAGGGCGGAGCAGGCCGACAGGAAAACGCAAAGACCCAACAACACGACGGTACGGATATATTTCATTTTTGCAGCCTCGGGGAAAAAGTGACAGGAAAATACTGGAAGGGGCTCGCTAAAACGGACGCCACGGCGTTGGCGGTGGCGGGAGCTGGTGCAGGGGTGACGGCGAAGCGCGATTCGGGCAAGCCGCTATTTTTTGTGTCGCTTGTCCATGGCGCGGGCGTTGTCTGCTGACGCGGAATTCAGCAGCGCCGCCGCTTCACGATCCCACGTCGTGCCCACCCAGCCCTGCAGGTGATCCAGCGCGATTTGGGTGAGGGCGGCAACATAGGCTTCACTGTCATTGGCGACCGGCAAATAGTGGAAGGTTTTGCCGCCGGCGCCGAGAAAGGTGTGCCTGGCTTCGACGGCGATTTCTTCCAGCGTTTCCAGGCAGTCGCAGGCAAAGCCGGGGCAGATCACATCGACGCGCCGGGTACCTTGTGCGCCCAGTGACGCCAATGTTTTGTCGGTGTAGGGTTGCAGCCATTCGGCCTTTCCAAAGCGTGACTGGAACGTCACCAGCCAGTTGTCTTTTTGCAGGCCGAGTTTTTCGGCGATGAGGCGCGCCGATTTGTGTGATTCGCAGTGGTAGGGGTCGCCACGGTCGAGATGGAATTTCGGCACGCCATGAAAGGTCATCAGCAATTTGTCGGTGCGAAAATCCGGGCGGCCGATTTTTTGCCAGTGGGCTTCGACGTTCCTGGCGATGGCGTCGATGTAGGCCGGATGATCGTGGAAATTGCGCACAAAACGCAGCCCCGGCACGTTGCGTTTTTTCATCATCACCCGCGCTACCTGGTCGAAGGTGGAGGCGGTGGTGCTGGCGGCGTATTGCGGATAGAGCGGCAGCACCAGAATGTTGCTGCAGTTGGCGGCTTTGAGTTTGTCGATGCCGGCCTCGATGCTGGGGTTGCCGTAACGCATGGCCGCGACCACCATCATTGGTGATTTTATTTTTTCGCCCAAAAAGCCGCCGAGCATTTGTGCCTGGCGCTCGGTGTAAAACCGCAGCGGCGAGCCTTCCTTGGTCCAGATGGTTTGGTACTTGGCAGCACTCTTGGCCGGGCGCACATTGAGGATGATGCCATTCAAAATCAGCCACCAGATCGCGCGCGGAATTTCCACCACGCGGGTGTCGGACAAAAATTCTTTCAGGTAGCGGCGCACGGCGGAGGGGGTTGGGGCATCGGGTGTGCCGAGATTCACCAACAGGATGCCGGTCTTGGCCTGGGTGCCGTGGGTATAGGTGGGTTCGGTGTGAAAAGTCATGAAAGTTGTTTATTGGCGGGCGATTTCAGGTGAAAATGGCTGAAAATGCGCGTGGGATGGCGAGTTTACAAATTTTGACCCGTCATCCCGGCCTTCGCCGGGACGACGGAGCTTTTTGTGGTTCCCTTGTTTTTTATCATCATGTCAGTGTTGACTCAGCGCCGACGACAGCAACTTCGCCGTCACATCAACAATCGGGATCACGCGTTCATAGGCCATGCGGGTGGGGCCGATGACACCGACTGTGCCGACGATTTCGCCATCGACCTCGTAGGGTGCCGACACCAGCGAAAATTCGTCGAGCGGCATGGTGTCGGATTCGCCGCCGATGAAAATTTTCACGCCGTCGGCGCGTTGCGAGACATCGAGCAACTCAAAAATCTGCGACTTGGCCTCGAACAGGTGAAACAATTTTTTCAGGCTCGACATGTTCGATGAAATATCGTTGACGTTGAGCAGGTTGCGTTCGCCCGACACCACCACGCCGGACGAATCCGAGCCGCTGCCGCGCGCCTCGATCACGGCGGCCATCAGGGTGGAAATATCGCGGTGCAATTGCGACAATTCGTTTTTGACGCGCTCCCCCAGCAAATCAAAATCGACCCCGGAATAATGGGCGTTGATGTAATTGGCCGCTTCGACCAATTGCGCCGGTGAAAACGGTTTGTCGGTGATGAGGATGCGGTTTTGCACGTCACCATCGGTGGCGACAATGATCAGCAACACACGGCGCTCCGACAGCGGCATGAATTCAACGTGTTTCAGGCCGATGCCCGCGCGCCTCGGGGTCATCACCACGCCGGCAAAATGGGTCAGGTCGGAGAGCAGTTGCGAGGCGGCCAGCACCACCTGGCGCGGGTCGCTGGGGCGGATG
>JANPNJ010000487.1:0-1929 GCA_031427395.1 Burkholderiales bacterium | reverse complement strand
CGAGCTTGATAATTTTTATTGATCCCGGTTTGCGTACACTGTCAATGCGGAAATTCCGGATGCTGGTAGCATCACTGCAAATTGTGGCTGTGAATCAATACAAACAAGGACAGGGGCTATGAAAATAAACAACCAGTACATAGACCAGCTCAAGGCGCGGCCGGCATCCGAGGCGGCAATCATTCTCAGCGGCATCGATCCCGTTGCCGCCTATGATTTGCTG
Source organism: Burkholderiales bacterium (assembly GCA_031427395.1). Taxonomy (GTDB): domain Bacteria; phylum Pseudomonadota; class Gammaproteobacteria; order Burkholderiales; family Usitatibacteraceae; genus UKL13-2. The sequence goes on along the minus strand of JANPNJ010000487.1, from coordinate 1,706 downwards.
ACGTTGCTCAACCCGGCGTTTGCGCAGGACATCCTCACCGCCTTGCCCGCACCGCAGCATCACGCCATCGTGGCGGTGGCGCCGCCGGAAATTGTCCGGCAGTGGGCGTGCAACCAGACCTTTGAATCCGGCGCGGTCGGCCGCCTGATGGAGCATGCCTACGGCGTGTTTGCGCCGAGTGCGACGGTGGGCGAGGTGATTGAGGCCTTGCGCGCGCTGATCAAATCTTCCTTCATCACCTATTGTTATGTCACCGACCCGGCGGGCAAATTGCTGGGCATTGTCACCATGCGTGATCTGCTGTTTGCCGACAACAGCAAAACGCTGGGCGACATCATGCTGGCTGATGTGTTTGTGCTGCGGCCGGCAAGCAAAATTTCCGACGCCATGCGCCTGACGGTGAACCGCCACTATCCGGTGTATCCGGTGTGTGATGAACAGGGGCTGCTGCTTGGTCTGGTACGCGGCCAGGCCATATTCGAGTCCGAGGCATTTGAGATCACCGCGCAGGCCGGCAGCATGGTGGGTGTGGATAAAGAGGAGCGGCTGTCCACGCCGCTGATGCGCAGTTTCAAATTCCGCCACCCGTGGCTGCAACTCAATCTGCTCACCGCATTCCTTGCCGGCGGGGTGGTGGCGATGTTTCAGGGCACCATTGATCAATTGGTCATCCTCGCCGCATTTTTGCCGGTGCTGGCCGGGCAATCGGGCAACACCGGCTGCCAGGCGATGGCGGTGACATTGCGCGGCATCACGCTGGGCGAGATCAAGCCCGGCGACGGCAAAAAGCTGGTGTTCAAGGAAGGCCTGCTGGGCGCGATGAACGGCGCGCCGATTGGTGTGGTCACTGGCGTGGCAATGTGGGTCACGTCCACCGCGCAACATTCTCCACACGCCATCACCCTGTCCATTGTCACGTTTCTGGCGATGGTCGGCGCGTGTACCGTGAGCGGCATTTCCGGGGCGATTGTGCCGCTCACCCTCAAGCGTTACGGCGCGGATCCGGCCACCGCGTCGAGCATATTTTTGACAACCTCAACGGACATTGTCAGCATGGGCCTGCTGCTGGGGCTGGCGACGGTGATGGTGCTGTAGGCATGGAAAATGTGCGGTGCGCGCAGTGATGCACGATACGGCTACAAGCGCACTGCCGTCTCCAGCGCCAGCGTGATCATGTCGCCGAAGCTGGTTTGCCTTTGCTCCGCGCTCATGTGTTTGCCGCTGCGGATTTGATCGGACACGGTGAGAATGCCCAACGCGCGCGCGCCGAATTCGGCGGCCAGCCCGTAGATGCCGGCCAACTCCATTTCGATGGCCAGCACCTGCATTTTTTCCAGCTTGTCGAACATCTCCGGCTGCGGGGTGTAAAACAAATCGGCGGAAAAAATATTGCCCACATGCACCGCCTTGTTTTGTTCCGCCGCCACGTCCACCGCGGTGCGCAGCAAATGGTAATCGGCGATGGCCGCGTAGTCGTGGTCCATGAAACGCATGCGGTTGACTTTGCTGTCGGTGGAGGCGCCCATGGCGATGATGATGTCACCGAGTTGGATGTGGGGCATCACGGTGCCGCAGGAGCCCACACGGATGATGTTTTTGACGGCGTATTCGCGGATGAGCTCGGTGGCGTAAATGCTGCACGATGGTATGCCCATGCCGTGCGCCAACACCGAGATGCGCTTGCCCTGGTAGGTGCCGGTGTAGCC
>JANPNJ010000486.1:0-1993 GCA_031427395.1 Burkholderiales bacterium | reverse complement strand
CAAGCGCAGGTCATTGAGCGAATCCGCGTTGCGCAGGGCATCTTCGTAGGAGATGAAATCGCCCTCGTATAAATCAAACAGCGCCTGGTCGAATGTCTGCATGCCGATTTCGCGCGAGCGTTTCATCACTTCCTTGATCTCGTGCACCTCGCCCTTGAAAATCAAATCCTGGATCAGGGGCGAGTTGAGCAAAATTTCGATGGCGGCCACGCGCCCCTTGCCTTCTTTTTTCGGGATCAGCCGCTGTGAAACAAAGGACTTCAGGTTGAGCGACAAATCCATCAGCAATTGGTGGCGGCGCTCTTCCGGGAAAAAATTGATGATCCGATCCAGCGCCTGGTTGGTCGAGTTGGCGTGCAGGGTGGACATGCATAAATGCCCGGTCTCGGCGAAGGCGATGGCGTAGTCCATGGTTTCGCGGTCGCGGATTTCGCCGATCAAAATCACATCCGGCGCCTGCCGCAATGTGTTTTTCAGCGCCGCAAACCAGCTGTCGGTGTCCACGCCTATTTCACGCTGGGTGACCACACAATTTTTGTGGTCATGCACATATTCGACCGGATCTTCGATGGTGATGATGTGGCCGTAGCTGTTTTCATTGCGGTAACCGATCATCGCCGCCAGCGTGGTGGATTTGCCCGAACCGGTGCCGCCGACCAGGATCACCAGCCCGCGCTTGGTCATCACCACGTCTTTCAGCACCACCGGCAAATTGAGATCCTCGAATTTGGGAATGGTGGTGGTGATGGTACGCATCACCAGGCCGATGCGGCCCTGCTGGACAAAGGCATTGACACGGAAGCGGCCAATGCCAGTCGGGGCAATGGCGAAGTTGCATTCCTTGGTGGCTTCGAATTCGGCGGTTTGTTTGTCGGTCATGATCGAGCGCGCGATCTCACCGGAATGCACCGGTGACAAACTCGATTGTGAAACCGGTGTCATCTTGCCATCAATTTTCATGGCCGGCGGAAAGCCCGCGGTGATAAAAAGATCCGAGCCCTTTTTGGCGATCATCGCCCGCAACAGCTCGTGTACAAATTTCAGCGCCTGTTCTCGTTCCATTTTGTATCCCTGTGCCGGACAGCTAGTTGAATGACTCTTTGTTGGCAGCCTTGTTGCGCGCCTCGGCAACGGTGATGATATTGCGCCGCACCAGGTCGGCGAGGTTCTGGTCCATGGTCTGCATGCCAATGGCCTGCCCGGTCTGGATGGCCGAATACATTTGTGGAATTTTCGCCTCGCGGATCAGGTTGCGGATGGCCGGTGTGCCGATCATGATTTCGTGCGCGGCGGCGCGACCCTGGCCGTCCTTGGTTTTGCACAATGTCTGCGAGATAACGGCACGCAGGGATTCTGACAACATCGCGCGCACCATTTCCTTTTCGGCGGCGGGAAACACGTCGATGATACGGTCAACCGTCTTGGCGGCGGATGAAGTGTGCAGGGTGCCAAACACCAGGTGGCCGGTTTCGGCGGCGGTCATGGCGAGTTTGATGGTTTCCAGGTCGCGCATCTCGCCCACCAGAATAATATCCGGATCTTCGCGCAGGGCAGATCTGAGCGCGTTGTTGAACGACAGAGTGTGCGGGCCGACCTCGCGCTGGTTGATCAGGCATTTTTTGGATTCATGGACAAATTCGATCGGATCCTCGACCGTCAGAATGTGGCCGTAGTCGTTTTCGTTGATGTGGTTGACCATCGCCGCCAATGTCGTTGATTTGCCCGAACCGGTCGGGCCGGTGACCAACACCATGCCGCGCGGCTGATGGGCGATTTCGCCAAAAATTTTTGGCGCGTTCAAATCCTCGAGCGACAAAATTTTCGACGGGATGGTACGCATCACCGCGCCGGAGCCGCGCTGGTGGTTGAACGCATTGACGCGGAAGCGGGCCAGGTTGGGAATCTCAAAGGAAAAATCGCATTCCAGGTTTTCTTCGTATTGCTTGCGCTGGCCGTCATTCATGATGTCATACACCATGCCATGCACGTCCTC
>JANPNJ010000485.1:0-6974 GCA_031427395.1 Burkholderiales bacterium | reverse complement strand
AAATCGATGTCCCGGTTAAGCGTTCAGCAACTCTTTGACGACCGGCGTGAAAAGCTCACGCTGACCTGGCTGGCGGGACAAAAGGGCGCGGCCAAAACATTGCCCGAGGACGCGCTGAATCGACCTGGGGTCGGCCTTGTCGGCCATTTGAATCTTATCCATCCGATATTGATCCAGGCGTTGGGTGTCAGTGACATTGAATATCTGGACCACCTTGACGACGCCCAATTGGCGGCGAGCCTGGAGGCGCTTTGCACCAACGAAACCCTGGCGGTTTTTTTGTGTGACGGGGCAGAGGCGCCCAAATATTTGGTTGATGCGGCCAACAAGTACCACATCCCGCTGTTTCTCACCCCCAAACAGAGCCGCGCGTTTGTCAATTTGCTGCGGCCTTACCTGCAAAGGGAATTGTCGGAAGTCACCACCTCTCACGGTGTTTTCCTGGATGTGCTGGGCTTCGGCACGCTGATCACCGGTGATTCCCAAATCGGCAAAAGTGAGTTGGCGCTGGAATTGATTTCCCGCGGCGCGGGACTGGTTGCCGATGATGCGGTCGAGCTGTACCAGGTTGGGCCGGAAACCATCCAGGGGCGATGCCCGGCGCTGCTGCGTGATTTTCTGGAAGTGCGCGGCATTGGCGTGCTCAACATCAAAACCATTTTTGGCGAGACCGCCGTGCGTCCGAGAATGACGCTGCGCCTGATCATTCATCTGGAACGCCCTTCCAAGGAATATTTTCAGGGGCTGGATCGACTGCAAACCAAATCCAGCAGCACCACCATACTCGGCGTGGAAATACCCACGGTCACCCTTGCGGTCGTTGCCGGCAGAAACCTCGCCGTGCTGGCGGAGGCGGCGGTCCGAAATTACATTCTGCAAACACGCGGATATGACTCCACCAGGGATTTTCTTGACCGTCACGAGGCGGTCATGCGCGAGCAAAGCCGGGTTCCCGCCATTGCCAATGAGGATTTGGCTGCAGGCGGCGCCGCCAAACGCGCGTTGGACGCAGATTGAAATTCTGACAACCACAGTGCGGAAGGCAAATGATGAAACTGGTGTTGGTGAGCGGGTATTCCGGTTCGGGAAAAAGTGTTGCGCTCAAGGCGCTTGAGGATGCCGGCTATTTTGCGGTTGACAATTTGCCGGCCGCGCTTGTCGCGGCATTGCTTGCGGAATTGCGGGAATTGCCGAAAATTGCGGTTGCCATTGATGTTCGCGCCGGCGAGTCGCTGGGTTTGCTGCCCGCGCTCATGCAAGAGTTGCGCGCGCGCGATGTGGATTGCCGCCTGCTTTTTCTTGAGGCAGATGACGATTCCATAGCACGGCGTTTCGCCGAAACCCGGCGTCCGCACCCGCTTGCCGAGCGGGTTGCCGGTGGCATGACCGCGTGTATTGCCGAGGAGCGGCGTCTCTTGGCGAACGTCGCGGAGCTGGGGCAGCATTTTGACACCTCGGTGGTCAATGCCAACGTGCTGCGCGGCTGGATCAAGGACTGGTTGCAGTTGGATCGATCCCGGCTGTCGCTCACTTTCCAGTCATTCGGTTTCAAACACGGCATTCCCCTCGATGCCGACCTGGTTTTTGACGCGCGTTTTTTGCCCAATCCGTTTTACGACCAAAAATTGCGCCCCTTGTCCGGGCGCGACGAGGCGGTGAAAGCCATGCTGCGCGCGGATTCGAATGTCGGCAAATTCACAGACGACATCGCCGCATTCATCCAGCGCTGGTTGCCGTCATACGCGGGTGACAACCGTGCCGCATTGACCATTGCCATCGGCTGCACCGGCGGGCAGCACCGCTCGGTTTATATTGCCGAGGTGCTGGCCGACCGGTTGGGTGCGAGTCAACAGGTGTTGGTGCGCCACCGTGACATGGCCTGATGGTTTGGAGCCTGGCTTGTCCGCTGTTACGATCACAGTTGCAATAATATTTTTTTGACCGGCGCGGGCAGCGCCGCGCCAGACACGTCATCCAGATTCAGCCACAAGGTGCCCGTTGTCCCGGATACGGCATCGATGCCGCCCACCCTGAGCACAACCGGATGTATGGTCAGGGTGTAATGGGTAAAGCCGTGTTCAATTGGTGAAAGTGCCTGCGGTTTCCGGCCGCGGGCAAGCGTGATGCCAAATCGCGTTTTTGCGAGGGCGCGCACATTGTCATTGCGCGGTGCCTCCGGCAGCGACCACAGACCGCCCCAAATTCCGGCTGAAGGCCGTTTTTCCAGCAACACCGCTTCGGCCGACAACAACACCAGCATTTGCAGCTCGCGGTGCGGGCGGGGTTTTTTCGTGATGCGCGCCGGCAGATCGTTGACCCGGTTGGTTTGATGTGCGACACAGTCCCGCCGCAGCGGACACAACGGACAATCCGGTGCGCGGCGAACACATATGGTTGCACCCAGATCCATTTGCCCTTGAATGTAGGCTGCCACTCGGCTTGTCGGCGCTTCACGTTCGGCAATCGCCCACATTTGGTTTTCAACCGCTTTGGAGCGGATGTCGCCGGTCACCCCAAAATAACGCGCAAACACCCGCTTGACATTGCCGTCCAGAATGGGTCGCGCGTGGTCGTGGGCAAACACACAAATCGCTGCCGCCGTTGAGCGGCCGATGCCGGGCAGCGCCAGCACATCCTCAAAATGACTGGGGAAAACGCCGGCAAACCGATCACGGATTATCAAGGCGGCCTTGTGCAGATTGCGCACGCGCGCGTAATAACCCAGCCCGGCCCAATAGGGCATCACCTCGTCAATCGATGCGCGGGAGAGTGCGGCAATGTCCGGAAACCGCGCCATGAATCGCGTGAAGTAGCCGACAACCGCACTGACCTGGGTTTGTTGCAGCATGATTTCCGACACCCAGATGGGATATGGGTCGCGGGTGTTTTGCCAAGGCAGGTCATGGCGACCGTGCCGTTGTTGCCAAAGGATTGTTTTTTTCGCAAATAGACGCATCTTGTCATTGTCGCGCATGTTGCTTGTCCGCAGCGCAAGATAAGCACATCGGCGCTGTGGTTGGCGTGGTGGCCGTCGCATTGATTGATTATTGCTATTGCCAATATTGAAGCAATCAATTTAACGAATGACTCGCCAGGCGCGATATTACCCGTCTGCATATTGCAGAAACCCAGGCAGCAAAGGATCAACCCCCTGTACAGAGGAGTGAATCATGAGTCTCAAAGGAACCAAAACGCACCAAAATCTGAAAGACGAATTTCGTACCATTTCCCCTGCCATTCACAGGTGCAGAATGTCGGCCAAAAATCCCGCGAAATGCTTGAGATGATTCCCGAGACAACGGTCACCACCATGGCGCGTTGCTCCGGCCACGCCGGCACTTGGGGCGTGAAAAAAGAATTTCATAAAACGGCAATTAAAATCGGCCGGCCGGTTTTCAAACAAATGGCGGCGGCGGAACCCGATTACATCGCCAGCGACTGCCGACTTGCCGGCCACCATATCCAGCAGCGCATTTCACAATTGGACAATGCCCCTGCCCAACCCACAGCCAAACTCGCCCACCCGCTGACGAAGATCATGCGCGCGACGACGGAACCAAGACCTCAGCGGTGCATTTTCCGCGCTTCCCCCTGACCAGCGAGATGGTGGCGACCTTGAACCTAGAAACGGCAGTTGACCGCTTGTAATTGTCTGAAACACCGCGTATTCATTGGTGTTTGGTGGTAGTAAGATGTTCACCTTCTGGGTGAGAACGCTACGGGTGCGATTGTACATTTTTGCGGCTCCCTGGCGGTGTTGCTCCTCCTTGCAACGTGGAGGTTGCCGCGTCGCTGTTGCCAAATGAGGCCTAGCCAGAAAGCCGCAAAAACGTACACTCACACCCGTCCAACTGCCGTTTCTAGGTTGAAATACGGAGTCACGTCTGCCCTGGGCTGTGACCACCCGCAATATCCCGCCTCGGCAGAGGCGGGCTGTGGCGACACGCGCCGCGCTGGTGGATGATTTGCGTTGAGCGGGTGAGCGAGTGACGGTGTCGGGTTCAGGCCGGAAGTTCTTCCAGATACGCGCCAAGCGCGGCGCGGGAAATAACCGGCGGCTCCGGCAGGTGATTGTCCGGCGAGTAAATGCGAATGCCCAAAGCGTGAAGTTGGCGGCGGACACTTTCCGCTTCCGCCCAGATTGCTTCCGCGACCAAGCGGGCGCGGTCAACATCGCCGCGCGCTTTGTAGAGATGAAAAAGTGCCGCCATCAGCAAATGGCGAAATGCCGGCCGCGGCTTCGCACCGGCCGCAAGCAGGTGCAAGGCACCAACCGCATGGTCATTTTTTCCTTCCACGGCATCCACCATCGCCAGCAGCGCACGGCGCTCGTCACGCGTGATGCCGATGGTCGCGGTTTTTCTTTGCGGCAAGGTCGCCAGTGCTTTTTTGCCGCTTGAGGTATAGCCGCCCAGAATGACCAGACTCGCATGCACCACGGCGTCGCCGGGGGAGTCAACAAACAGTTCCGACAACTGCCCCCGGTCAAATTCCTGCTTGCCCAGGGCAAAATCCCCCGCCAACATGGCGCGCCACAACAGACGTGATTGACGCCGGACGCGCAGGGTGGCGGATCCCGCCGTGCCGCCGTTCGCGACATCGGATCGTTGGGAGACTTCCAACAATTTGTTGTGGGGGCCCAAAAAAATTTCCATGATGCCCAGGCAAGCCAGCAGATCCGTCGCCACGGCGCGCTCGCCAAAGGTATCCGCCGGTGTTTTCGACGCGACGCCATTGCGACCCAAATCCGCCGCCGCAGTTTGTCTGGCGAGATACCAGGTTACCGCGCTGGTCTTGTTGGGCACCCCAATGTGTTTGTAAAGCGCCGACAGGTAAACCCGCGCGGTGCCATCCTTGTAGCCAAGGCTTTCGGCAATTTGTTTGCTCGACGCGCCCTTGACAAGCAGCGCGAGCATTTTTTTCTCGGTTTCAGAGAGAGTGGTTTTTTCAGCGCTGTTTGGGGATCTCATGCCACCACCCACCTTTCATCCCTTCGTTCTGTTCCAAAATCAGTCGAAGCTGCCGGGAAAATTGGAGCGGGTGAAGGGAATCGAACCCTCGTATGCAGCTTGGGAAGCTGCCGTTCTGCCATTGAACTACACCCGCAGGACTGGCATGTCTTTATGCGTGCATCTGCGTACATCGCCGATTCATTGTAGCGAATAGGTGTCAGATGCGCCACAAACAAAAAACAAGTGAAACTCGTTTGGTGGCAAGGCTTTTCAGGCAAAAATGCCTGAAACCGGTTGTCGATAATGGTTTTTACTATTGTGATGCGCGCGGCGTCTGTGGGCGACGCAGGGCTTCTTCCAATGAATTTGTCGTTGGCGACGGTGGAGGAGCAACATCGGCCGCAGGGCGCGGTGCGGCACGCGAGCCATCCGGATCCAGCGCCACATTCAACATGCCACCAATGCGCGCACCCGCACGCGCCAGCAACAGCGGCATCACGCCCGCCGCACCGGTGACATATTCCTGTGGCAACGGGTAGGGCGTGTCCGGCCATGGTTTGTTGTCTAACAAACCAGCAGGCTTGCCCTCAAGCATGCCGCAGGCAAATCCCGGCAATTTGCCGTAAACCATTTTTTTGGCCAGCACATAGGAGTCCGACATCCACGCGATGACATCGCCCCGCATCCAGTTGGCAAAATCCTTTTTGTGCTGGGCAATCAGTTCCTGCGCCACTGTGGCCTCCGCCAGCCCGCGGGTGGCGACCTTGACGATGTCCGAGTCCCACACCGCGTGCAGATTGCGCGGAAATTCAGCGCCGGGCATCAACACCGGCTTGCGGTTTCCGCCCAGATCATTGTCGTCGGCCGCGTGCAGGGGCTGATGGATGTCGCCGACCAGATGGATCATGAATCGCAGGGCCTGCTGGCGCTCTTCCTTGGTTTTTGTTTTGTCCGCGAGGATGGCAAATTGGCGGGGGATTTGTGTGGAAGCGCAATGCCCGTCGGGGCAGGCAATCACGCCGGCGAATTCGCCGCAAACCGGAATGTTGTTGAAGTGCCAGCGTTCCGTGCCGGGTATTTCGCGTTTGAGCGCCTCCCGGTACACATCCATGTACAGCGCGGCCTCGGTCAACGAGCCACCGTCGAGCAATTGATTGACCGCGATGCGCGCCCTGGGTGACAGCATGTCCTCGGCCATCAGGGCGGTGATGCGGTGGCCTTCCGCACCCCAGCCGAACACCGCCGGCGCAAACAGGGACAACCACACAAGCAGGATTTTTTTCATGAAGCGTTGGATTCCGTGGGTTTGGCGTCTGCCGCCTGATCGGCCGGGCTGGTGGTATCGATAAAGCGCGCGGCGAAGATGCCGATTTCGTACAAGATGCAAAGCGGGATGGCCAGCGCCAATTGTGACGCCACATCGGGTGGCGTGACCACTGCCGCGACCACAAACGCGCCAACAATCACATAACGACGCACTTCCTTCAGTGTCTCGATGGTGACCAGGCGCGTGGCCACCAGCACCACCACCACCACCGGCGTTTCAAAGGCGAGGCCAAACGCCAAGAACATGCCCAGCACAAAACTGAAATAATTTTCGATGTCAGGTGCCACCGTGATGGAGGCCGGTGCCAGTTGCGCGATGAATGAAAACACCATTTTGAAAACGAAAAAATAACAAAACGCCATGCCGACAAAAAACAGCAGGGTGCTCGACACAATCAGCGGCAGCACAAAACGTTTTTCGTGTTTGTACAAACCCGGCGCGATGAATGCCCACAACTGATACAAAATCACCGGCAGCGCCACCAGAAACGCCGTCATCATGGCGATCTTGAGTGGGATGAAAAACGGCGCGATGACACCCGTGGCGATCATTTTTGAGCCATGTGGCAAGACATCCATCATGGGCGCGGCCAGAAAATCGTACAGCTTGCCGGCGATGAACCATGGCGGGGTCACCAGCGGCAGCAGGATCACCACAAACACGATCAAACAAATCACCAGCCGGTTGCGCAGCTC
>JANPNJ010000484.1:0-1586 GCA_031427395.1 Burkholderiales bacterium | reverse complement strand
TGCGGCCACGACAACAGCAGCGCGCCACCGACGATCAGCGCCATGCCGGCGGCGATGCGCCGGTCAAAATTCTCACGAAACACAAACCAGGCGATCAGCGCGGTGAACACCCCTTCGAGGTTCAGCAACAGCGACGCGCCGGATGCGGGCATATGCATCAGCCCCCACAACAAACAAACGGGGGCGATGATGCCGCCCGACAAGACTGCACCCGCCAGCCAGCCCATGTCGGCGCGACCCGGCCTCACCGGTTGGTGGCGGCGCAAGCCGCGCCATGCCCAAAGCCCCATGCCGGAACCCAGATACAGCAAACCCGCCAGCAGCCATGGGCTGACCGGCCCCAGCAAAATTTTTGCAAAGGGTGTGCCCGCGCCAAACAATAATGCCGCAGCCAATGCGGCGACCACACCTGGATGTCTGTTCCAAAAATACATGATGAGACCGCTCCCTTTCAAGTCCATAGTATGTCGCCTCAGGAAATGCAGACACACAAAATTTTTCCGAAAAAAAAGCGCCTGACTCGCAGGCGCTTGAAATCAGGTGTGCTTGCCGGTCATTCCCGTCCGGTGGCCTGCCCGCGCACTTCCCCGCCCGGAAAGGCGGCACTGTGAACGTTGTAGTACATGCCGCCGGCGGCAAAGGCGGCACCCTGCGCGGCGGTCAGGCTTGCGGTTGCGGCGGAAGACCAGGTGCCGGGGGTGGTTTGCGTAAACCCAACCGTCACGCCACCGTTGGCACCAATGGCACCAGTATGGATATGCGCGGCCGTGGGCGACACCACCGTCGATGTCACCACAAATGACGCGGCAAGGGTGACCGGGTCAAACCGGCCGACACCGCGCCCGGTCGCCGTGGTGGTGTTGGTGGGCACCTCCTGGGTGCCACTGAGGGTGGCGGTGCGCAACACCTCGCCGATTTGGCCGCGCACTTCGCCACCGGGGAAGGCGGCACTGTGGGCGTTGGTGTACATGTCGCCTGCCAGAAAAGACTGGAGCTGCGCGGTGGTCAAGGTCGTCGCGGCCATGGTCCAGATATTGCCGCCAGGTGTGGTCGCGGTGAACGGGAACGTCACGCCGCCATTGGCACCATAAACGCCGGTATGGATATGGGCCGCAGTGCCGGTCATGCCGGTGGTGGTGATGGTTCCGGTCAGGCTCAGCGTCTGCGAATTGAGCAACAGGCGCGCGCGGCCGCTGGCAGTCGAAGTGTTGGCCGGGACTTCCTGGCTGCCACTCATGACAACATCAATGACATTCACCCCGATCTGGCCACGGATTTCGCCCCCTGGATTGGCGGTGGTGTGGACGTTGAAATACAAATTGCCCGCCAAAAACGCCGCGTATTGGGCAGCATCTAAGGCGGCGGTTGCGGCCGAAGTCCAGACGCCGCTGCCTGGCGTGGTTTCAGTCAATGGAACAATCACTCCGCCGTTAACACCCACCGCAGCCGAATGAATATGCGCGGCTGTGCCGACCATGCCGGTGGTGGTGACACGCGCGATCAAGGCGCGGGTGTTGGGGTCAACCGAAATGATTCCGCTGCCCCGTGCGGCTGTCGCCACCGGCGGATTTTCCTGGGTGCCGGTC
>JANPNJ010000483.1:0-2115 GCA_031427395.1 Burkholderiales bacterium | reverse complement strand
CCACAGCCCTCAAGGGCGACCATGCGCATGGCCTCGCCCACCGAGTAGGCGTGGCGGCCGCTGTCGGCATCAAAAAAATCCGCGCCGGTGAACGGCTCGTGAACCCGCGTCAGCACCGGCACGTCCGGACGGATGTCGCCGCGTGTTAGCGCCATGTGCATTTCGTTGGCGGTTTTGTCACGGAACAAATGCAGGTTGAATGCGCCGTATGGGGTGCTGACCTCGCGCTCGGCGACTTTTTCCACGAGTGTTTCGTTGAGGGCGCGGTAGCGGATCAAATCGGCGATGGTGCCGATTTTCAAGCCGTGCAGCTTGGCAAAAGGGATCAAATCCGGCAGCCGCGCCATGCTGCCGTCCGGGTTGAGAATTTCGCAAATCACCCCGGCAGGTGCCAGCCCGGCCAGCGCCGACAAATCACACGCGGCCTCGGTGTGGCCGGCGCGCATCAGCACCCCGCCGTTTTGCGCGGTCAGCGGAAAAATATGCCCCGGCTGGACAATGTCCTGTGGCCGCGCGTTGCGTGCGGTGGCCGCGCGGATGGTGCGCGCCCGGTCGGCCGCCGAAATGCCGGTGCTGACACCGCTGGCCGCCTCGATGGAAACCGTGAATGCCGTGCCGTGCGAGGTGCGGTTGTTCGCCACCATCGGCGCGATGTTGAGCTGCGTGGCGTGTACCGCCGTGATCGGCATGCAGATCAGGCCGCGCGCATGGGTGGCCATGAAGTTGATGGCTTCCGGCGTGACAAAGTCCGCCGCCATCACCAGGTCGCCCTCGTTCTCGCGGTCTTCGGCATCGACCAGCACCACCATCTTGCCGTGTCGAATGTCGTCGATGATTTCTTCGGTGGTGGCAATGGTCATGATGACAAAATTATTAAAAGTTGTTTAAGGACGCGCGTTTTCAGGCAAAAATGCCGCAAACGCCTTGCTGGATATGGATTTTATCGCCAGAGAAACTTCTCAAAACCCCGTCGTCCCAGCGCAGGCTGGGACCCAGTCCGTCGTAACTCATTAATATTACGATGGACTGGATTCCTGCCCCCGGCTTTAAGCATGCCGGGGCAGGCTTCGCAGGAATGACGGCAAGTTTGAAGATTTTAGAAGTTCGCCAGAGCGAGATCAAACAGCCGCGCCTATTTTACGCGGTGTTGCAGACGAACACGCGCGAAGAGGTGTGAATCAGCAACCGGGCGCCAACATGCGCTCGACATATCGCGCCAGCAAATCTATTTCCAGATTCACTTTGCCGCCGGTGTTGAGGCCACGAATGGTGGTGACCTGCCAGGTGTGCGGGATGATATTGATTTCAAAGGTGCAACGGTCATCGGCCAGATCGCTCACATTGTTGACCGTGAGTGAAACCCCGTTGACCGTGATCGAGCCTTTGCGGGCGACAAATTTCGCCAACGCCGCCGGGGCTTCAATCACCAGGCGCCACGACGCGCCCAGGTCCTCGATTGCCGTCACCGTGCCGATGCCATCCACATGCCCGCTCACCAGATGGCCGCCGAGACGATCGCCGAAACGCAGCGATTTTTCCAGATTGACTTCCGCGCCCTGGATGAAGCCGCAGGTCTTGGACAAGGTTTCGTTGGAGACATCCACCGAAAACGCCTCGCCGGTTTTTGCCACCACGGTCAGGCAGCAGCCATTGACCGCAATGGAGTCGCCAATGGCCACCTGGTGCATGCCGAGCTTGGGCGCATGAATGGTCAGGTGCAGATTGGCGGGGCTCGCCAATGCGGCTTCAATGCGTCCGGTGGTTTCGATGATGCCGGTGAACATGGTCAGGGAACCTCAAAACAAGCCGTCATTCCGGCGAAAGCCGGAATCCAGCGGTGTGAAATGTGTATATTTTTCATGACTCTGGATACCGGCTTTCGCCGGTATGACAGTCATTGGCAAATTAGTCAGGGTTGCCTTTGCTGTAAACGGCGGCGTGGATGCGGATGTCGGCGCCGATTTGGCGCACGTCGGTGAAGTTGAGCGATATTTTATCGCGCAACGATTGCAATTCCGGCAGCGCAAACAATCCCTTGGCGCTGTCACCGAGAATCGATGGCGCCAGATAAAAAACGATTTCATCGACCACCCCGGCGGTGAGCAGCGAGGCGTT
>JANPNJ010000482.1:0-2066 GCA_031427395.1 Burkholderiales bacterium | reverse complement strand
TGTTGCACGGTGAAGTCACCGGCGATGAAGTGGATGTGTTCGACCGCGAGCAGGTTTTTATTGAACGGCATTTGCTTCCGCTGGTGCAACGCTTCCCGAGGTTGCGCATGGTGCTCGAACACATCACGACCAGTCAGGCTGTGAAATTTGTATCCGAGGCCAGTGAAAATGTGGCGGCCACCATCACCCCGCAACATCTTTTGTACAGCCGCAACGCGATATTCAAAGGCGGCATTCGCCCGCATTTTTATTGTCTGCCGATTTTGAAGCGCGAGGAACACCGCGTGGCGTTGCTGCAGGCCGCGACCTCGGGCAATCCGAAATTTTTTCTCGGCACCGACAGCGCGCCGCACACCAAGAACAGCAAAGAAGCCTGCTGCGGCGCGGCGGGATGTTATTCGGCGCTGCACGCCATGAGCTTGTATGCCGAAGCGTTTGAAAGCGCCCATGCACTCGACAAGCTGGAAGGCTTCGCCAGTTTTTTTGGCGCGGACTTTTACCAACTGCCGCGCAATGTGTCCACCATCACATTGAAAAAAGAATCGTGGACGGTGCCAGATGAAGTGCCGTTTATCGAAGCGGGTCTGGTGCCATTGCGGGCGGGCGAAACACTGGCCTGGCAACTGGTTTTGTAGGTTGACGTGAGCCTGAATGATGACTGGATGCGCGCGCAGGCGGCATTGTCCACGCCATTTTTTGATGCCATTCGCCCGTCGCTGATTGCGCTTGGCGGCCATGTCTGGCCGAACATCGACCAACTCAATGTCCTTGCCGCATCCCATACACATGTGCATTTTATTCCGGCCGATGTCGCAACAAAATCCGCCATGCAATACGAAACACATATCGCCGCCACCGGCGAAATTCCGACCCGGCCAAATTGGCATGACCTGCTGAATGCGTTGCAATGGCTGAATTTTCCGCTGATGAAAACTGCCATCAGCCACCTGCACGCCGCCCTGCTTGCGCGCGGCGGGGAATCGGAAGCCAGGGCGCGCTCGATACCGCGCGATGTGCTGACCATGTTTGACGAAAGCGGCATCATTGTTGCGTCAGAGGATGAAACACTGCTGCAACTGATACGCGATTTTCAATGGCAGACCTTGTTTGTGGATCGCCGCCACGATGTCGAAACCAACATGCGCTTCACACTGGTCGGCCACGGCTTGATGGAAAAATCGCTCGCCCCCTTCATCGGCATCACCGCCAAGGCGATGCTGCTCAACATCAAAATTGACGACGACCTTGATCAACACGCCGCACGCTGGCTAAGGAATGAAGCCAATCTGCAATCGGCGCGCAACCTGTCGCCGCTGCCATTGCTCGGCATCCCCGGCTGGGACGCGCGCAATATTGACGCGGCGTTTTACCGCAACACACAATATTTCCGCGCAGGCTATACACGTGATGCCGCGTGAGATAATCAGCGCGGAAGCTCGCCAGACAGTCGCTGTGTACTAGCTACATAGAGGAAAGTCCGGACTCCACAGAGCAGAGTAGTGGGTAACGCCCATCCACCGTGAGGTGAGGATTAGAGCAACAGAGACGAGCCAGTTCAGTCTGGGTGAAACGGGCAATCTCTACTCGGAGCAAACCCAAATAGGCAGGCGTTGAGGCGGCTCGCGGAGCCTGCGGGTAGGGTGCTAGAGGCGCACGGCAACGTGCGTTCGAGATGAATGACTGTCAATCACACGCAAGTGTGGTCACAGAATCCGGCTTATCGGCGGGCTTCCACTTTTTTTCATGCGCGTTTTTGTAACCGCCAATACGGGAGTCGGGGTTGCGAAGCAAACGCCGATGAGGCATCGATAAAAATTTTTTGAAATGTCATTCCGACAGAGCCCGCATTTGGGCGACGAGGAATCTCATCCTTCATTGAGTGAATGAGTGAAGGGAAAATTGTCGCATGGTGGGCACAGCCCACCCTACCCGCGCGCGTGACTCACGCGTGCCAAATCATCGGCCGTCAGCCAACGCCATTCCCCCAGCGCCAAATCATCCGGCAGCGTCAATCCACCGATCTGGCTGCGATGCAATTTCTCCACGTGATTGCCCACCGCCGCCAT
>JANPNJ010000481.1:0-6346 GCA_031427395.1 Burkholderiales bacterium | reverse complement strand
CAGCAAACTTTTTTGCGGCAGCGTTTTGTGTTCACCAGTGACCACGATGCCATTCATGTCGATGCCGTGCCCGACGCCATCGCGCAAATGCTCGACAAACTGGTGCAAAACGCCATCGGTTTTGCCCGCGCCGAAACGCCTATCACCGTGCGCGTTGCCATGGCAGGGGAACGCGCCACGATTTCAGTGGAAAACCTGGGGCCGCTGCTGCCCGATGATCCGGCCGCGGTGGCCGCGCTGTTTGATTCGATGGTGTCAAATCGGGCGGCGGAATCCAACGAAGCGCATCTCGGGCTGGGTCTTTACATCGCGCGGCTGGTCGCGGAATTTCATGGCGGCGGGATTGAAGCAGAAAATTTGCCGGGGCGGGATGGGGTTAGGTTTGTGGCGGGGGTGGTGGGGGTGGGCTAGTTATTTTGGTGTGAATCTAATTTGCCGCGTTACACATCAATTGTGCATTCAAGAAATAGCGCGTTCGCCAGCGTACAGATGGGACTGCGAAACTGGCCGTGACGTATTTCCATTGCAAATGCGTATATCTGTTCATATATACAGTAACCGCCTGATTTTTCAGTAAAATTCCTGCGAAGTTACTTTAGGTTTAAAGGCTATGTCATTAATTATCAACAAAGTTTTCCACAGGCGATTTTGCTTCAAGAATATGCGCTAAGTGCCTGAACCATAACGAAAAAATCTTCATTGCCCGCTTGACCGCGGGTTTTTTATTACCTATAGTGTCCACAAGTGGGGAAAAGTGGGTTTTTTGGAAATAACCCACGTTTTTGGTGCTTTATCCGGGCATCAAAAATTTTCCATGTGAGTTGCTACAGCGCTTTTGCATCATCAAAACAATATCAGGAGGCGAAGTGTTCCAAGGTGCGTCACAAATCAATCTGGATGTGAAGGGGCGCCTTGGCGTCCCGGTCAAACATCGTGACGGCCTGTCGAATCCATCGAGCGGCCGCCTGGTGCTGACCGCGCATCCCGACAAATGTCTGTTGCTGTATCCGCAGGCGACATGGGAGCCGATTTATGACCGTGTCATGAAATTTCCGGCGATGAACAAAACCGCGTCGGTGTGGAAGCGCATGCTGATTGGTTTTGCCGAGGAAATGGTGCTGGACAACGCCGGTCGCATTTTGCTGTCACCGGAATTGCGCGCGTTTGCGGGCATCGAGAAACAAATCATGTTCGTCGGCCAGGGATCGCACTTTGAAGTGTGGTCGCTTAACGCCTGGAACGAACAATTGTCGGCATTGACTTCTGGTTCCGCGGGACTGCCGCCCGGAACCGAAGATTTCGCGCTCTAGCGGATAAATGAATGGCCAAGCCCACACCACCGTCCTCCTCGATGAAGCGGTGTCAGCCCTCCGCATTCTTGACAACGGCGTGTATGTCGATTGCACCTTCGGGCGCGGCGGGCACAGCCGTCTCATATTGGAAAAGCTGGGTGCTGGCGGGCGGCTGATAGCCATAGACCGGGATGTCGCGGCCATTGCGGCGTGTGACATTGATGACAAAAGATTTTTGTTGGTTCACGCCGCGATGAGTGATTTGAGGGCGGTGTTGCAGCAGGCGGGTGTGGAAAAAGTGGATGGGGTGCTGGCGGATTTGGGGGTGTCGTCACCGCAGTTGGATGATGGCGCGCGCGGATTTTCGTTCCGGTTTGATGCGCTGCTGGACATGCGCATGGATCAAAGCAGGGGAGAAACGGTGGCCGATTGGCTGGCCTCCGCCGAAGAAAAACAAATTGGGGAGGTCATCTGGCGCTATGGTGAAGAACGGTTTGCTAAGGCCATTGCAAGAAAGATTGTTGCGGCAAGGGGCGCCGGACGTTTACGGACGACGGGCGAACTTGCCAAGCTCGTGGGTGAAACCGTCCGCACACGCGAGCCGGGCTTCAACCCGGCAACCCGCACGTTTCAGGCTCTTCGGATTTTCATCAATCAAGAGCTTGAAGAGATAGAAAAAATGTTGCCGCAGGCGGTGGAAAACCTGGCGGACGGAGGAAGGTTGGTGGTGATCAGTTTTCATTCGCTGGAAGACCGCATCGTCAAACGCTTCATGCAAAATGCGGCGCGGCGGGATTCGCTGCCTGCCAATTTTCCGATCCGCGCCAACGAGATTGACGAGTCCACGCTGAAGTTGTTGAGCCGCGCCGTCAAGGCGGGCGACAGTGAGGTCGCCGCCAATCCGCGCGCGCGCTCGGCGGTGATGCGGGTGGCCGAACGCTGCGGGGTCAAGCCATGACGCGGCTGAATTTTCTGATTCTCGGTGTGTTGGTCTTCTGCGCGCTGTCGGTGGTGACCTCGCAGCACCAGGCACGCAAGGCGTTCATTGAATTGCAAACCGAAAAAGACCGCGAGGCGCGGCTCGACCAGGAGTGGCGCGAGCTGCAAATCGAAAGCCAGACACTCGGCACCCACAGGCGCATCGAACAAAAAGCCTCGCGTGAGCTGGGCATGGTGATCCCGGACGCGAAAAAAACCATCATGGTGGTGCTCGATACATCCGCTGCGGCCACAGCGGCGAGGGCAGGCAAGTGAAGCCCGCCGGAAAAAAAATGACGGCGGCGAATTTGCGGCCCGATCTGCGGCCGAATCTGCGGCTCAGGCTCGACGGCTCGCGCTCGCGCATCGCCCTGCTCGGCTGCCTCGGGCTGTTTGTGGTTTTGCTCGGCCGCGCGTTTTATTTGCAGGGCATGAACACCGATTTCTTGCAGGCCAAGGGTGAATCGCGCTTTGTGCGGGTGGTGGATATGCCCGCCTCGCGCGGCGCGGTGATGGATCGCAACGGCAAGCCTTTGGCGATTTCCACGCCGGTGGAATCGATCTGGGCCAGCCCCTCCGAGATGGCGCTGGATGATGGGCAAACCGGCAGGCTCGCCGCCGCGCTCGGCATGGACAAAAAAACGCTCATCGAGCGGCTGCGCGACAAGGAGAAAAATTTTGTCTGGCTGCGCCGCCAGCTTTCACCCGAACAGGCCGCGCAGGTGGTGGCGCTGAAGCTGCCCGGCGTGTTCCAGCAGCGCGAATTCCGCCGTTTTTATCCGGCGGGTGATGTCACCGCGCATGTCATTGGGTTTACCGGCATTGATGACCAGGGCCAGGAGGGCATCGAGCTTGCCCAGCAAGCCGCGCTCACCGGTGCGAGCGGGCAACGCCGTGTCATCAAGGATCGCAAGGGGCGCATCGTCGAGGATCTGGAAAGCCTCAAGGTGCCGCGCGACGGCAAGCCGCTGAAAATTTCCATTGACGAACGCTTCCAGTATCTGGCGCACCGCGAGCTCAAGGCCGCGGTCGAGGCCAACCGCGCCAAGGGCGGGGCGCTGGTGATGCTCGACGCCAAAACCGGCGAGGTGCTGGCGCTGGTCAACATGCCCGACTTCAATCCAAACAACCGCGCCAATTTCAAGCCGGCGCAAATGCGCAACCGCAGCGTCACCGACACCTTCGAGCCGGGCTCTACCTTCAAGCCGTTTGCGGTCGCCGCCGCGCTCGAGGCGGGCATCGTCAAACCCACAACCATCATCACCACCGGCCGGGAAATGATGATCGGCGGCAACACCATCACCGATTCACACCCGCTGCCACAAATGACGGTGGCCGAGATCATCCAGAAATCATCCAACATCGGCACCAGCAAGATGGCGCTGCAACTGCCGTCGGAAACGTTGTGGAACATGTATCACGAGCTGGGGTTTGGCAGCACGCCCAAAACCGGCTTTCCGGGTGAGGCCAGCGGCCGCCTGCGTGCCGTCAAAACCTGGAAACCGATCGAGCAGGCCACCATGTCCTATGGCTACGGCATTTCGGTCTCGGCATTGCAGCTTGCGCGCGCCTACACGCTGTTCACCAACGACGGGGTGCTGCTGCCGATCACGTTCATGAAGCGTGAGGCCGATGTCATCGGCAAGCAAATAATTTCGCCACAATCGGCCCGTACCATGTCCGCCATGTTGGAAGCTGTGACCCAAACCGGCGGCACCGCCACCCGCGGCCAGGTGCCGGGCTATCGTGTGGCCGGCAAAACCGGCACGGCAAAAAAACTGGTGAACGGGCAATACGCCGACAACATTTACCTGTCGTCGTTTGTCGGCTACGCCCCGGCCTCCAATCCGCGCTACATCATTTCCGTGACCATCGATGAGCCTTCGGCAGGAAAAATCTACGGCGGTGATGTCTCCGCGCCGGTGTTTGCCAATGTCATGGCGCAGGCGCTGCGCATGGCGGGCGTGGCGCCGGATGCGCCGAATCTGGCGTCAACCACGTTGCCGGTTGCGGTCACCAACACCGTCACCGCCGCCCTGCCACCCAAGGGGCGCGGATGAACATGGCCGAGCTGCCCGTGATGCCTGACACGCTTACCCTGCTCAACGATGTGTTGATGGCGGTGGATGCACTGCCGACCAAAATCGAACACGCCACGGTGTCGTCGCGCGCCGTGTTGGCCGGGTCACTGTTTCTGGCCTATCCCGGCGCGGCGCACGACGGCCGCCGTTACATCAATGACGCCGTGGCTCGCGGCGCGGCAGCCGTGCTGTGTGAAGCGGAAGGAATGAGCCGCCAGGAATTGGCAGCCATCAGTGTGCCGGTGATTGCTGTGGTCGGCCTCAAAAATTTCGCCAGCGCCATTGGCGCACATGTCTGTCAGCATCCTTCTGAAAAATTGTGGGTGGTCGGGGTCACCGGCACCAACGGCAAGACTTCGGTGGCGCAGTGGGTCGCGCATGCTCTGCAACTGACCGACCGGCGCACCGCCGTCATCGGCACCATCGGCAGCGGCATGGTGGGTTCGGGGTGGGACGAATCAACAGAAACAGCCAACACCACGCCAGACGGCGTGTTGTTGCAGCACATGCTGCGTGAATTTGTGGATGCCGGGGCGGCGGCGTGTGCGATGGAAGTATCGAGCCACGGCCTCGATCAAGGTCGCGTGAATGCGGTGAAATTCGATGTCGCCATTTTCACAAACCTGACGCGCGATCATCTTGATTACCACGGCAGCATGGAAAATTATGCTGAGGCCAAGGCCAAACTGTTTGCCATGCGCGGACTGAAAGCTGCCGTGGTCAATGTGGACGATGCCATGGGGCGAGGCATTGTGCAGCGTGTGGCCGAACGTGGTGTGGATGTCATTCGCTTTGCCGTCGATGACAGTGCCGGTGCAGCGGATTTGGTGGCGAAGAATTTGGCGGTGTCCGCCACCGGGCTGGTGTTTGAGGTGTGTTGGCAGGGTGGCAACGAGGGTGCAGGTACACAGGCCGATGTGGCGGCGACAAGGGTGCAAACCAGTTTGCTCGGTGCGTTCAATGTCAGCAATCTGCTCGCGGTGATCGGCGCGCTGATGGCAAGTGGCGTCGCGCTGTCCGTGGCAGCGCGGCTTGCGGGCGCGTTGCCGCCGGTGCCAGGACGGATGCAGGCGGTGGGGCGCGGCCACAATCAACTTGCGCCACTGGTGGTGGTCGATTACGCACACACGCCGGATGCACTGGAAAAAGCGCTCACCACCCTTGCCGCGATTGTGCCCGACAAAGCGCGGTTGATTGCGGTGTTTGGCTGCGGCGGGGATCGGGATCGCGGCAAGCGCGCATTGATGGGGGCGGTGTCGGCCAAATACGCCGACTGCACCATCATCACCTCGGACAATCCGCGCAGTGAAAACGCCGAACAAATCCTTCAGGACATTGAGGCGGGCATGGGCGGCGCCCCACGGCAAATGATCGCCGACCGGCGGGCAGCCATCTTCGCCGCACTGAACATGGCGCAGGCCGAAGATGTGGTGTTGATCGCGGGCAAAGGCCACGAGGACTATCAAATCATCGGCACCGCCAAAAATCATTTCAGTGATGTCGAAGTGGCCGCCGAGGCCATGGCGGCATGGCCGGGGCGCGGCACATGAGCGGCTTTGCCTCCATGACACTGAGTGATTGCGCGCGCCAACTCGGCGCAGCACTGTTTTTGCCAAACTCCAATCAGGGCGCGGCGTTTGACGGTGTTTCCACTGACAGCCGCCGCATACTGCCTGGTGAATTGTTTGTCGCCATCAAGGGTGAGAATTTTGACGGCCACCAATATGTGGCCGGGGCACTGGCAAGAGGCGCGGCGGCGGCAGTGGTTGCAAAAATTCAGGATGTGCCGATTGCGCAGCTTGTGGTGGGTGACACGCTGTGGGCATACGCACAACTCGCGCAATTCTGGCGCAGCCGCTTTTCGCTGCCGGTTATTGCCCTCACCGGCAGCAACGGCAAAACCACCGTCAAGGAAATGCTGCGCGCCATTCTGGCGGCGCATTGTGGTGACAGCAACAGCGTGCTCGCCACCGAGGGCAATCTCAACAACCACAT
>JANPNJ010000480.1:0-8122 GCA_031427395.1 Burkholderiales bacterium | reverse complement strand
GCGTGGGTTTATGTCGCGGCACGCGCCGCGCACAGCCTGATCCATTGCACCACCAACATCGTCATGCAGCGGTTTTATGCGTTCCTCGCCAGTTGCAGTGTGCTGGTGCTGATGTGGCTGGCAGTGCTGGTCAAACTTTTCAACTCCTGACAGGCCCCCAGTGTTCAGCAAAATCCTCATCGCCAATCGTGGCGAAATCGCCTGTCGCGTCATCCGCACCTGCCGCCGCATGGGCATCAAAACCGTGGCGGTGTATTCCGACGCCGATGTGCATGCCCAACATGTTATCCAGGCTGACGAGGCATACCACATCGGTGGCGCGCGCCCGGCGGATTCTTACCTGAAGGCGGAGGTGATGTTGGTGGTGGCCAAACAAGCGGGTGCTGAGGCGGTGCATCCTGGCTACGGATTTTTATCCGAGAACGAAGCCTTTGCCGAGGCTTGTGAGCAGGCAGGTATCGCCTTTATCGGCCCCACCCCCAAGGCCATCCGGCAAATGGGCTCAAAAAGCGCCGCAAAAGCCTTGATGGAAAAAGCCGGTGTGCCGGTGGTGCCGGGCTATCACGGTGACAACCAGGACGCGGCCTATCTGAGTGAGCAATCAAAAAAAGTTGGTTATCCGCAGCTCATCAAGGCGGTGGCGGGTGGTGGTGGCAAAGGCATGCGGCTGGTTGAAAATCATGCCGAATTCATGGCGCAACTCGATGCCGCCAGGCGCGAAGCCAAAAACGCCTTTGGCAATGATGATGTGCTGATCGAACGCTATATCCAAGGCCCGCACCATATCGAGTTTCAGGTGTTTGGCGACAGTCATGGCAATCATTTGCACTTGTTTGAGCGCGAATGTTCCATCCAGCGCCGCCACCAAAAAATATTGGAGGAAACGCCCTCGCCGTATCTTGACGCCGTGAATGACGGCATGCGTGAAAAAATGGGCGCGGCGGCGGTGGCGGCGGCGGCCATCGACTATCGCGGTGCGGGCACCATTGAATTCATCGCCGGTGAAAACCGTGAGTTTTATTTCATGGAGATGAATACCCGCTTGCAAGTCGAACATCCCATCACCGAAATGACCACAGGCGAGGATTTGGTCGAGTGGCAATTGCGTGTGGCCGCCGGTGAACCCCTGCCGCTCGCGCAACACGACATCATTCCCTTCGGCCACGCCATCGAGGTGCGCATTTGCGCGGAAAATCCCGCCAACGATTTTTTGCCGCAGACCGGCACCATGACGGTGTTTGCCACACCAATGACCGATGACAACACGCGCCTCGACACCGGCGTCATCAGTGGCGACAGCATCGGCGTGTTTTACGACCCGATGATCGCCAAGCTCATCACCTGGGGAGAAGACCGCGTTGAGGCCGCGCGGCACATGCAGCAGGCGCTGGCGCAAACCGAAGTTTTGGGGATGCAAACCAATCTGACGTTTTTGCAGACACTGGTGCAACACCCGGCGTTTTTAGCCGGCGACACCGACACCGGATTTATACCCACACACAAGGTCGCCCTGCTCGCCCCCGCCGTCATTGATGACTTTGTGCTGGCCGCCGCGTGTGCCAAAGTCATCGATGACGAAGCCTTGCACTCAGGCGTTGATGCGCCATGGTCTTCACCCATCGGCTGGCGGCTGAATGGCACGGCCTCGCGCCTGGTTGAATTCAAAACCGGCACGCAGGATGCCCCACTGGAATGCCACATTGAATTTGCCGCTGGCATACGCTATTTTGTGCATGGCACGTCACGTACCCCGTTTCATTCGACAGCGCGCGCGGATGGCGCACTGCAAATACAACTCGGCAACCAAAAGAATGTGCTGCGGGTGATTCGCGCCGGTGACAACCTCAGCGTCCTCTCCGCAGCCGGGCGGGCACTGCTCACTCTGTTTGATCCGTTTCATTTTGAAGGTGATGACAGCGCCAACGAAGGCCGCCTGACGGCGATGATGCCGGGGCGCGTGGTGAAACTGATGGTGGCTTCAGGTGATGTGGTCAAAAAAGGCCAGCCGCTGCTCATCATGGAAGCGATGAAAATGGAACACACCATTGTCAGCCCGCGTGATGGCGTGATCGAGCGCGTCGCATTTCAGGTGAGCGATATGGTTCCCGCCGACGCGGTGTTGTTTGCGTTTGCGGAAAAATAGGCAAACTCCGCTCCTGCTGCGCGGTTTGGGCACTTTTTGCCGCGAACTGCGCGTGGTTGCTGGTGTTTCATAAAATATACTTGTGCCCCGACCAAATGCCGGGGAAGGTCAACTGCACCAACCACACCACAGAAGCGCAATAGTTTCATCGTGTCGCGCACGTCCTGCCCGAAGTTGGCTTGCGTAACTGCCACCGCCTAATTTAACTTGGGCCCCGGACTGAATCCGGGGAAGGCATTGCCTGTGAATGGTGAACCCGCCGAAGTCGTATAATTTTTTCCCAAGCATTCTTGTTGCAGGAGCCACATCATGTCCGCCGTCTTGAAACCCCACCCCGCCCCCGCCGTCCAATTGCTCATCAACGGCAAATTCATCGAGTCCAAAGCCAGTGTGTGGCGCGATGTGGTCAACCCCGCCACACAGGAAGTGCTGGCGCGGGTGCCGATGTGTGATGCCAGTGAGGTGAATGAAGCGATCGAAGCCGCCGCCCAAGCCTTCAAAACCTGGAAAAACACGCCCATCGGTGCGCGCGCCCGCATCATGCTGAAATTGCAGGAGCTGATCCGCCGCGACCTGAAAAAACTCGCCGCCTGCCTCACCGCCGAACAAGGCAAGACTTTGCCGGATGCCGAGGGTGATGTGTTTCGTGGTCTGGAAGTCGTCGAACACGCGTGTTCGATCGGCAGCCTTTTGCTC
Source organism: Burkholderiales bacterium (assembly GCA_031427395.1). Lineage (GTDB taxonomy): Bacteria > Pseudomonadota > Gammaproteobacteria > Burkholderiales > Usitatibacteraceae > UKL13-2. The sequence goes on along the minus strand of JANPNJ010000480.1, from coordinate 5,283 downwards.
GGCGACATGGCCGAAAATGTTGCCGGTGGCATTGACACTTATTTCATCCGCCAGCCGATTGGGGTGTGTGTCGGCATCACCCCGTTTAATTTTCCTGCGATGATTCCTTTATGGATGTTTCCGATGGCCATTGCCACCGGCAATACCTTTGTGCTGAAACCCTCCGAACAAGACCCGCTGACACCGATGTTGTTGGCCGCGCTGGCGATGGAAGCGGGCGTGCCCGCCGGGGTGCTGAATGTGATTCATGGCGGCAAGGAAAGTGTCGATGCGCTGTGTACGCACCCGGCGGTCAAGGCGGTGTCGTTTGTCGGCTCCTGCCACGTAGGTGAACATGTTTACCACCTTGCTTCCACACACGGCAAACGCGCGCAGTGCATGATGGGCGCCAAAAACCACGCGGTGCTGATGCCCGACGCGAACAAGGAGCAATCATTGAACGCGCTGGTCGGCGCGGCATTCGGTGCAGCCGGGCAACGCTGCATGGCGACCTCAGTGGCGGTGATGGTCGGCACGGCCAACGCGTGGATTCCCGACATCGTCACCAAGGCAAAAACCTTGAAATTGGGTGCAGGCACCACGGCTGGCGCGGATGTCGGCCCGGTGATTTCCGTGCAGGCCAAAAAACGCATTGAGGATTTGATAGAAGTCGGCGTCAACGAAGGCTGCACACTCGATCTCGATGGCAGGCATGCCAGTGTTGAGGGTTTTCCCAACGGCAACTTCATCGCCCCGACCATTTTTTCCGGCGTGAAGCCCCATCACCGTGTGTACACCGAAGAAATTTTCGGTCCGGTGCTGGTGATTGTCTCGGTGGACACCCTCGATGACGCCATCGCCCTGACCAACGCCAACCCCTACGGCAACGGCACCGGCATTTTCACGCAGTCTGGCGCGGCGGCGCGCAAATTCCAGAACGAAATCGATGTCGGTCAAGTCGGCATCAACGTCCCCGTGCCGGTGCCAGTGCCCTACTTCAGCTTCACCGGCTCGCGCGGCTCCAAGCTGGGCGACCTGGGTCCCTACGGCAAACAGGTGATCCAGTTTTACACCCAGACCAAAACGGTGACGGCAAGATGGTTTGATGATGCTTCCGTGGGTGCGGGTGTCAATACGACCATTTCGTTGAAATAGACGGGGCAAATAAGATGAAAATCGCCTTCATCGGCTTAGGCCACATGGGCAACCCCATGGCGCGCAATTTGTTGAAACACGGCCATACGCTGAAAGTATTTGACGTGGTACCGGCACTGGTCAAGGCCATGACTGACCTCGGCTGTGAAGCGGCAACATCTGCCGGTGCGTGTGTCAAAGGCGTGGACGCGGTCATCACCATGTTGCCCTCCTCGCCGCATGTGCGCTCGGTCTATACCGGCGATCAGGGCGTGTTGGCGCAGGTCGCGCCCGGCACCTTGCTGATTGATTCGTCCACCATCGATCCCCACACCGCGCGTGATGTGGCGATGGACGCACGCGCCAAGGGCGCAGGTATGGTCGATGCACCGGTATCCGGTGGCACCGGCGGCGCGGAAGCGGGCACTCTCACATTCATGGTCGGCGGCGAGGCGGCGGATTTTGCCAAGGCCAAACCCATACTCGAATGCATGGGCAAAAACATTGTGCATTGTGGTGCCGCCGGCAACGGCCAGGTCGCCAAAATCTGCAACAACATGATGCTCGCCATCGAGATGATCGCCACCGCCGAAGGCATGGCGCTCGCGGCCAAACTCGGCATGGATCCGAAAGTGTTCGCCGGCATCGCCAATACTTCCAGCGGGCGCTGCTGGTCGTCGGACACCTACAATCCCTATCCGGGTGTGATTGATTCGGCGCCGGCCAACCGGGGTTACAGCGGCGGCTTTGGTTCAGATTTGATGTTAAAGGATTTGACGCTGGTGACCGAGGCCGCCAAGGCGGTCAAGCAACCGGTGGTGCTGGGCGCGACCGCACAACAGTTGTATCAAATGCATTCGGCAATGGGCAATGGCGCGCTGGATTTTTCGTCGATAATCAAGTTGTACAAGAAAGATTGAATCAAGGCTCCTTCCCCCGTAGCCGGGGGAAGGAGCCACTACCTCACCAAAGGAAGTTTCCCCATGATCGAACACAAAATCATCGGCCACACCTGCGTGGTCACACTCAACAATCCCCCCGCCAATACCTGGACACCCGAGTCCCTCGCCGCGCTCAAGACGCTGGCACAGCAACTCGAGGCTGATGACAATATTTACGCCGCAATCCTCACCGGCTCTGGTGAAAAGTTTTTTTCCGCCGGTGCCGACCTGAAACGCTTCCAGGGCGGAGCGGAAAAAGACATTCTCGCTGCGCGCCATTTCATCCATACCTTTGGTGCCGCATTTGAAATCTGGATGAACGCGCGCTTTGTCACCATCGCCGCCATCAATGGCTATTGCATGGGCGGCGGCCTCGAAGGTGCGCTGGCCTGCGACATCCGCATCGCCGAAACCCACGCGCAAATGGCCCTGCCCGAGCCCTCCGTTGGCTTGCTGCCGGGTGGCTGCGGCACACAAAATCTGCCGTGGCTCATCGGCGAAGGCTGGGCCAAACGCATGATCCTCACCAATGAACGGGTGAATGCCGAAACCGCGCAGCGCATCGGCCTGGTGGAGGAAGTGGTGGCAAAGGGCGCGTCACTTGATGCCGCACTGGCCATGGCCGAACGCGTGGCGTCACTCTCGCCCAAGTCGGTGTCGTTTTGCAAATCGCTCATCCACAACGCCCGCAACGGCGTGCCGCGCCATGCCGGCCTCGCGTTGGAGAGGGAGCGCTTCATGGATTTGTTCACGTTCGAGGATCAGGCCGAGGGCGTGAATGCGTTTCTCGAAAAGCGCAAACCGGTTTGGAAGAATTCATAGTTTTTGTGCGAAAAATTAACCGCCGATGGACGTCGATAAACGCCGATAAGTTCAACAACAATTTGCGGCAAACGCAAAGCAATATTGTTCCCATCAACCCAATCCGCTTTTATCGGCGTGAATCGGCGTCAATCATCGGCGTCCATCTGCGGTTAAAAAAATCCTATGCCCCCCCACCCCTTCTCCACCGACGAAATCTTTGTCGAGGTGCGCAACCATGTTGCCCGCATCACGCTCAACCGTCCCCAGGCGCTCAACGCCCTGACCTTCGACATGTTGAAAACCCTGCGTGGGTTGTTTGACGCGTGGTCGATTGACCGCACCATCCATGCCGTGGTGTCGATGGGCGCGGGTGACAAGGCCTATTGCGCCGGGGGTGATGTGCGCGGCCTGTACGACAGCATCACTGGTCGCGGTTCGAGTGTGCATGAAGCATTTTTCGCCACCGAATACACCCTTAATTACCAACTGCACCGTTTCCTGAAAAATTGCGGCAAGCCCTACATTGCCATGATGGACGGCATTGTCATGGGCGGCGGCATGGGTGTCTCGCAAGGCGCGACACTGCGCATCGTGGGAGATCGCACCAAAATGGCCATGCCGGAAACCAAAATTGGTTTGTTCCCCGATGTCGGCGGCACTTATTTTTTGTCGCGCGCCACCGGGGCGACAGGGCTGTATCTGGGATTGACATCCAACGTGATCAATGGCGCGGACGCAATGCACGCCAAGCTGGCTGATCTTTACATGAGCCGTGATGCACAGACACAATTTCTCGAAGGCCTGGATAACGTGGTGTGGTCGGCCAATCCGCTGGCCGATGTGGTGCGGCTGGCCAAACAATTTTCCACATCCGCCACCGAAATGCCGGCCTCCCCGCTGGCCGCACTGGGCACAACACTGGCAACACATTTCAGCGGCAAAGCGCACCTCAGTGACATCATCGATTCGTTGCTTGCGGAAAAACACCATGCGGATTGGGCAAAAAAAATTGCCGCCGATTTGTGCCTGCGCTCCCCCACCCTGCTGGAAGTGACCAAGCGCCAGATCGAAGCTGGCGGGCAAATGCATCTTGCCGATTGCCTGCGCATGGAATACAACATGATGATGCAGGTGTTCGACCACAGTGATGTGGTGGAAGGCATTCGCGCGCTGGCCATCGACAAGGACAACCAGCCCAAATGGTCGCCGGACAATCTGCATGACGTCACCCCCGCCATGGTTGACGCCTATTTTGCGCCGCGCTGGCCGAAGGAAAACCACCCGCTGGCACATCTCGAAAAACTTTACGGATAACCAAGATGAAACTGGTCACCTACCAATTGCTCGGCAATACCGCGCTCAAAACCGGCATATTGATCGCCCGCGACCAGGTACTGGACATCGCCAATGAGGCGGCGGCGCGTGCCAGCCCTATCAATGTCGCCACCATGCTCGACATCATCGAAGGCGGCGCAGCGGTCATGGCGTTGCTGCGCGAAATTGAAGCCGCGCCAAAGACCGCGCCGGTGATGCTCAATACCGCCCTCCTGAAAGCCCCCATTCCGCGCCCGCGCAAAAATGTATTTTGTGTCGGCTGGAATTATCTGGATCATTTTGCCGAGGGCGCCACCAAGCTCGATGACGGCCGCGAGCTGCCCAAGTGGCCGGTGTTTTTTTCCAAGGCACCCACCGCCGTCAATGGCCCCTTTGATGCCATTCCGTTCGATGCCAGCGTCTCCACCCAACTCGATTGGGAAGTGGAGCTCGCGGTGGTGCTCTGCAAAGGCGGCAAAAACATCGCCGAAGCCGATGCCTGGGATCATGTATTCGGCTACACCATCATCAACGATGTCACCTGGCGCGATGTGCAACGCCGCCACGGCGGGCAGTGGGACAAAGGCAAATCCCTCGACGGCACCTGCCCAATGGGCCCGTGCATTGTCACGGCGGATGCCATCGACCCCAACGATCTGGACATCGAATGTCGCGTCTCCGGTGTGGTCAAACAAAAATCCAACAGCAAACATCTCTACTTCAAAATCCCGCGCCTCATACACGACCTGTCGCTCGGCCAGACACTGGAGGCGGGTGACATCATCTCCACCGGTACGCCGGAGGGTGTGGGCTTCGCCCGCAACCCGCCGGAGTGGATGAAGCCGGGCGATTTGCTCGAAACCGAAATCGCCGGCATTGGCGTGATGCGCAACCCCATTGGGTCGATGTAATCGCCGCTTGTTTGTCGTCAACAAATCCCGTCTCGACTCGTTTGATGGTTTGGTGGTTCGGTGGCATGCGCCATCATCAATTCATCAAGGGGAAAAAATGTTCCTAGCCCGATCTGCCAGCCGCGCCACGCCGCTGGCCGCCATCTGCGCCATGCTGATGGCCTTGCCTGCCGCCGTGTCGGCCCAAACACCCCCAGGCA
>JANPNJ010000479.1:0-8018 GCA_031427395.1 Burkholderiales bacterium | reverse complement strand
ATGATGTGCGCGTTTTTGACGCCGTTTTTCACCGCATCCAGGGCAAAATCTATTTTCGGAATCATGCCGCCGGAAATGGTGCCGTCGAGAATCAATTCCTGGATGCGCTGCGCGGTGAGATTGGTCAGCACGTTGCCCTGTTTGTCGAGCACGCCCTTGGTGTTGGTGAGGAAGATCAGTTTTTCGGCCTGTAGAGCGATTGCGATCTTGCCGGCCACCACATCAGCGTTGATGTTGTAGGCGGTGCCGTATTCGTCCACGCCGAGCGGGGCGATCACCGGGATGAAATCCTGCGAATCGAGCAAGTCAATGATGGCGGTGTCGATTTTGACCACTTCCCCCACCAGGCCGATGTCGATTTTTTTGCGCTTGTCCTCGGCGGACTTGATGGTCATTTTGCGGGCGTGGATGAAATTGCCGTCCTTGCCGGTGAGCCCCACCGCCTTGCCGCCGGCTTTGTTGATGAGGGTGACGATCTCTTGGTTGACCAGGCCGCCCAACACCATTTCCACCACGTCAAGCGTTTCGTCGTCAGTGACGCGCATGCCCTGGATGAACTGGCCTTCCTTGCCGATTTTCGACAACAGCGAATTGATCTGCGGGCCGCCGCCATGTACCACCACCGGATTCATGCCGACCAACTTCAGCAGCGTAATGTCCTCGGCAAAATCTTCCTGCAGCGACTTATCGGTCATGGCGTTGCCGCCGTATTTGACGACGATGTTCTTGTCCCAGAAGCGTTGCAGATACGGCAGCGCCTCGATCAGCACGTCGGCTTTTTGCGCGGCGCTGATAGTGCCGATTTTGTTGGCCGCATCTTCTATTTTATGCAGCGTGTTTTTATTGATTGGCGTGGTGTGTGCGGTGACGGCAGCCGCCTTGGCAGGTTTTGCGGGTTTTGCATTAGGAGGCTTGGCGGCGGATTTTTTTACGGGCATGGCGGCAATTCCAGTCGGATGGACGGCGTCGGGAGATGGCGCGGATTCTACGATGTTTCGCCGGATTATTCCGCGCGTGCCTCACGCGCCAGCAGTGCCCTCAAGGCGTCCCGTGGATTGGCGTGATCGAACAACACGGCGTTGACGGCTTCGGTGATGGGCATCGACACGCCGTGTTTGGCGGCCAGTGCCAGTGTGGTCTGCGCGGAATTGACGCCCTCGGCAACATGTCCCAGGTGCGCCAGAATTTCATCGAGTGATTTGCCCGCCGCCAGCAGCATGCCGACTTTGCGGTTGCGCGAAAGCTCACCCGTTGCCGTCAATATCAAATCGCCGACACCCGTCAGACCCATGAAGGTTTCGGCGCGGCCACCCATGGCCACACCGAGCCTGACCATCTCCGCCAGGCCGCGGGTGATGAGGGCGGCGCGGGCGTTGAGCCCCAGTTGCATGCCGTCCGAAATGCCGGCGGCAATGGCCATGACGTTTTTGAGCGCGCCACCCAGCTCCACGCCGATCATGTCCGGCGACGAATATACCCGCAGCGCGCCGTTGTTCAGATCTGCCGCCAGCGTCTTGGCAAAATCGGCATCGTTGGCGGCCAGGGTCAGTGCGCACGGCAATCCCCTGGCCACTTCGTCGGCAAAGCTGGGGCCAGACAGCACCCCGAATTTTCTGTTGGCATCGACCAATGCCGCCACGGTCTCATGCGGCAGTTTGCCGGTGACGCGGTCAAAACCCTTGCATGCCCAGATGATGGGTGTGGGTTGGTCACTCGTGGCTTGGATGACACTGACGGTTGCGGCCAGGCCTGCGGTGGATGTCACCACCAGCGCGAGGTCGGCATGCGCCAGCGCCAGGCCGAGCGCAGTGGTGACAGCAATGTTGTCAGCCACGCGCGCACCCGGCAGATATTTTGTGTTTTCACGGCTTGCGGCGATGGCGGTCATTTGCGCGGCATCACGCCCCCACAGGGACACACGGTGTTTTTGCGACAGGGCGATGGCCAGCGCCGTGCCCCATGCGCCGGCACCGAGTATGGCGATGTTCATTTTGGCAAGACCCGCTGGCGGGGCCTAGCCACCCCACACCTGTGTCAGGCGTATAAAGCCTGCTTGCCCATCGCGGTGTTTCACCGGCAGCCAGCCGCCCGCCGTGACCGCGCCGGTGACTTCCAGCAACACCGCGCGTTGTGCCTCAAACGCCAACGCGGTGCCGGCATCGGCGCTGGCGCGCACATCGGCCGTGGCTGTGGCAACCTGCACATGGCGGCGGCTGCCGAGGGTTTCGTTTTCCACCCAGCCGATGGTACTGCCGTCGGCATCGCGCACCTTGGTCATTTTGTCGAGCTTGACCAATACTTCCAACGGCGTGTTGCGCAAAATGATGAACAGTTTGTTGGCACGGTTTGACGGGGCATCAAACAACACCGCCGGTTTGTCGCCGATGCTGACAAACATTTTTTGCGGCGTGGGCGGGGTGTTGGGTGCGGCGGGTGCGACGGTGGCAACAGGTGCCGCAGTGCCGCTTGATTTGTCCGTCACCGGTGACTGTGCAAAAACCGCTGAAGCAAAAAGCAAAAACGCCGCAGCTTGCGCCACGGCGTTGATGGTGAATAGCGGAAGCGCCGAACTGTACTTCATGGCTTCGGTGGCGTGGCTGTCGTGGCTAATGGGTGGTGGTGGCGATGGCCGGTTGCTGCGTGGCGGCCTGTGCTTCCTGCGCCTTTTGTGCCTGGTACAGTGCCTCGAAATTCACCGGGTTCAGCAACACTGGCGGGAATCCGGCGCGGGTGATGGCGTTGGAAATGGTTTCACGCGCATAGGGGTAGAGGATGTTCGGGTTGCCGATGCCGAGGATCGCGTCCAGATCCTGGTTCGGGATATTGCGAATCTGGAAAATGCCGGCCTGGTTGGCTTCGGCGAGGAACATGGTTTTTTCGCCGATCTTGGCGGTGACGGTGATGGTCAACTCAGTCTGGTAAATGCCGTCGTCAACCGATTTGGAGGCGTGGTGCAATTGCACATCGACCTGCGGGGGGTCGCGCTCCAGAAAAATCGCCGGGGCATTCGGCACTTCAACGGACAAGTCCTTGACGTAGATTTTTTCGATGTTGTAGAGCGGCTGGTTGTCCTGGGCTGCGGCAGCAGGGGCGGCGGATGTGTCAATTGCGTCGGTCATTTCATTTTCCTTGGATAAAAGCGTGAATCAAACAAATCATGCGGCGGCAAGCAGGGGTTCGAGTTTGCCGGCCTTGTCGAGTGCCGCCAGGTCGTCAAAGCCGCCGACGTAGGTTGCGCCGACATAAATCTGCGGCACGGTGCGGCGCTGGGTTTTGGCCATCATTTCGTCGCGCAGGACGGGATCAAGATCGATGCGGATTTTGTCGATCTCGCTGACGCCCTTTGATTTCAGCAGCCGCTCGGCCATCTGGCAAAACGGGCACACGGCGGTGGAATACATGGTGATTTTTTGCATCGCTTGGGCCTATTTTTCGACCGGCAGGTTGGCACTTTGCCATGCGGCAAAGCCGCCGTCGAGCTGATGCACGTTGCTGAAGCCCTTGGCTTTCAGCAATCTCACCGCGGCACCGGCGCGGCTGTTGGCGCGGCAGGTGACAATCACCGGCTTGTCCTTGAATTTGGCAAAATCCTCAACGCGCTTGTCCAATTCGGCCAGCGGCACATTTTTGGATTTTGGAATGTGCCCGCCGCTGTATTCGCCGTTGTCGCGGATATCGAGCACCAGCGCCTCGCCCGTGTTCATCATGCGGGTGGCTTCGAGGGTGCCGATTTCTTTGCTGCCACCCATGGATTTGGCAATCGAAGGCCACAGCAGCATCATGCTGCTCGCCAGCACGAGGGCGACGAGCATCATGTTTTGGGTGAGAAATTCAGTCATGGAACGATCAAAATAAAGAGGGCAAAATAGGGATGACGGGCAATATCACGGCGGCGAGCCTGCGGGTCAGGGTCAGCGATAATCACTCGCAACACGCCGTTTGTGTGTCCTCACAATGACCTGCCATTCTACCACTTTGCACCGATTGGCCGCCGATGCAAAACAGCACGGATCGGCCGCAACCAGCGGAAACCGGAAAAAATGAAAAAATTGATCTTGATGCGGCACGGTGAATCGCTGTGGAACCAGCAGAACCGTTTCACCGGCTGGGTGGATGTGGACTTGACCGAAAAAGGTGAGCAGGAGGCCGGCCGCGCCGGGCGGATACTAAAGGCCGAAGGCTACAATTTTGACCTGGCCTACACCTCGCTCCTGACGCGGGCGATCCGTACCCTGTGGATTGCCCAGGAAGTGCTCGATTGCCGCTGGATTCCGGTCATCAAACACTGGCGTCTGAACGAACGCCACTACGGCGCGCTGCAGGGGCTGAACAAAGCCGAGACCGCGCAAAAATACGGCGAGGAAAAGGTGAAAATCTGGCGGCGCAGCTATGACACCCCGCCGCCCGCGATCAGTATCAGCGACGCCGGCCACCCCTCGCATGACTTGCGCTATGCCGATTTGCTGCCAGAGGAGCTGCCGCACACCGAATGCCTGAAAGACACCGTTATCCGCGTGGTGCCCTATTGGCAGATGGAAATCGCGCCGCGTGTGCGCGCCGGCGCGCGGGTGATTGTCGCCGCCCACGGCAACACTCTGCGCGCGCTCATCAAACACCTGGATCACATTGGTGATGATGACATCGTCAATTTGAACATCCCCACCGGCGTGCCGCTGGTGTATGAATTCACCGATGACATGCAGCCGATACGCAATTATTATCTGGGCGATGCCGATGAAATCGCAGCGGCAGGCGCGGCGGTGGCGGCACAGGGATGCGCATAGGTTGGACAGCCGCATAAAAATGTTCAAACTCTGCGATTGGCGGACGTTTTCAGGCATTTTTGCCCCAATCGCCTTGTCTTTGCTGGTGTTTGCTTGTTTGCCTGTGCACGCAAACAAGCCGCCTGCCGCCATCACGGAAAAAAGCCAGGCGCTGGATGATCTGCGCCAACGCATCGACAAACTCAACCGGGATTTGGCTAAAAGTGAAGAGTCGCGCGGCGAAGTCGCGGACCAGCTCAAGGTGTCCGAGCAGGCCATTTCCGAGGTCAACCGCAATTTGACCGCGCTGGCAAAAGACCAATTGGTGATCAGCCGGGAATGGCAGGAAATCGAGCGCCGCGCCGACGCCACCCGCGCCGACATCGCCCGCGAGGAAAATCTGCGCGACCGGCTGCTGCGCCACCAATACATGTACGGCAACACCGATGCCCTGCGTCTGGTGCTGGGCGGTGAGGATGTCGCCCTGGTGGCGCGCCAGCTTGCCAATCTGGGCTATGTCACCCGCGCGCGCATCGCCACCATCGCGCGGCTCAACAAAAATGTCGCTGATCTGGCCTTGATCGAGGCCGAAGTGCGCAACCAGCAGGGACTATTGTCCGCCAATGCCGAGGCGCAAAAAAAAGCGCGCGCCACGTTGCTCGCCGAGCGCGCCAGCCGGCAAAAAGTGCTCAATCGCATCCGCGCCGACATCAGCAAAAGCCAGCGCGAAGTCGGCCGCCTGAAGCGCGATGAAAACCGGCTGACCAGGCTGGTTGAACAAATCGCCATGGAACTCGCGCGCCAGGTTGCGCCGCGTGACTCCCCGCGCAAAAAAAGCGAACCCGCGCCGCGCATCCGCAAACCCGGCGAAGCCGTAAGTGAAGAAGCCGACAGTGGTTTTGCCGGGCGCGCGTTCGCCAGTTTGCAGGGCCTGCTAAAGCTGCCGGTCAAAGGTGAACTTGCCGGGCGTTTTGGTGCCCAACGCGAGGAGGGTGGGGTGACGTGGAAAGGCTTGTTTATCCGCGCCACCGACGGGCTGGCGGTGCGTGCGGTCGCTGACGGACGGGTGGTGTACGCCGATTGGCTGCGCGGCTACGGCAATCTGGTGATCGTGGACCATGGCGCCGGTTATCTGAGCCTTTACGGACACAATGAAAGCCTCGCCAAGCAAGTCGGCGAAAACACCTCCGCCGGGGAGCCGATTGCGTCGGTCGGATCGACCGGTGGCGCGTTGGAATCGGGTGTATATTTTGAATTGCGCCACCAGGGGAAACCCTTCGATCCGATGCGTTGGGTCGGCAGGCGCTAACTGTTTTGAATGTTTGAATGTTGGTAACCGAAAGTTGAAAATGGACAATCTGAAAGAGCCGCCACAGCCGAAATTCGGCACAAAAATGAAAGCTGCCGGCCTGGTGGCGCTGGGCACGGTGCTGGGCGTTTCACTCTCCCTGCATTTCTCCGCCGTCGCCGAGCGGCAATCCAGCATGCTCAATCTGCCCATAGAGGAAGTGCGCTTGTTGTCGGAAGTGTTTGCCAAGGTGAAATCGGGATATGTCGAGGAAGTGGACGACAAACGCCTGATAAAAGAAGCCATCAACGGCATGCTGAACGGCCTTGATCCGCACTCCGCGTTTTTGGACGATGATGCCTACCGGGAAATGCAGACCGCCACCTCCGGCAAATTCGGCGGCCTGGGCATCGAAGTCAGCAGCGAGGATGGTTTTGTCAAGGTGATTTCCCCCATTGACGACACGCCCGCCTACAAGGCCGGCATCAAATCCGGCGACTACATCATTAAAGTCAATCAGAGCAGCCTGCGCGGCGTGTCGCTCACCGAGGCGGTCAAGCGCATGCGTGGCGAGGCCGGCACCGACGCCGTGCTGACCATTCTGCGGCGCGGCGAAGCCCGGGAGCTTGTCATCAGCGTCAGACGCGCGGTGATTGAAATCCAAAGCGTGCGCAGCCGCCAGCTCGAGCCCGGCATTGCCTATGTGCGCATCACCCAGTTTGAACAAGCCACACCAGAAAAAATGGTGCGCGCAATCAACGATGCCTACAAACAAAACAACGGCCAGATCAAAGGCATGATCCTCGATCTGCGCAATGATCCGGGTGGTGTGCTCGAAGCCTCGGTCGCCGTTTCGGCCGCATTCCTGCCCAAGGACGCGCTGGTGGTGTACACAGAAGGCCGCATCGAGGACGCCAAGATGCGCCTCCACGCGAAGAAAGAAGACTACCAACGGCGCGGCGGCAGGGAAGATGTGCTGGCCAAACTCAATCCCGCCGCCAAGACTGTGCCACTGGTGGTGCTGGTCAACAACGGCAGCGCCTCGGCTTCCGAAATTGTCGCCGGTGCATTGCAGGATCACAAACGCGCCGTCATCATGGGCACCCAGACTTTCGGCAAGGGCTCGGTGCAGACGATATTGCCGATCAGCGAACGCAGCGCCATCAAGCTGACCACCGCGCGTTACTTCACGCCCGCCGGCCGCTCGATACAGGCCAAAGGCATCGCGCCGGACACACAGGTTGATGACGGCTCGCAGCGGCAGGTGATGCGCGAGGCCGATCTTGAGCGGCACTTGACAACCGAAGAAGAGAAAAAAGCCATTGACGCGATCAAAAATGCGCCAGCCGAGGCGCTCACGGAAGAACAACGCATTGCACAAGCCGCGCAACGCAAAGAGGACGACAAGCCGGTCGAATACAAACCAAAGCTGGCCGCGGACGGCAAGCCGATTGATTTCGTGTTGCAACAGGCGCTCAATCACTTCAACGGACAAACGGTCGCGGCCAATCCCAAGGCCTGGCTGGCCATGTCGCAGGCGGCATCCGCCGTCAAGCCTGCGGCGACCGTCGCTGCCAGGGCGGATGATGCCAAGACGGTGGTTGTCAAGTAAGCCACCAGAAATCTGCAGAGGATGATCGTTGGACGACCACAAGCTGCTGCGTTATTCGCGCCACATCCTGCTCGAGCCATTTGGCCTGGAGGCGCAGGCGCGGCTTGATCGCGCCAGCGTGCTGGTGGTTGGCGCCGGGGGCTTGGGTGCGGCGGCGTTGATGTATCTGGCATCCGCCGGGGTTGGCCGCATTATTGTTGCCGACGGCGATGTGGTTGACCTGACCAATTTGCAACGTCAGGTGATCCACCGCGAAGCCACCATCGGCATCAACAAAGCGCAATCGGCGAAAGCCGCGATGGAGCAGATCAACTCAACCATTGCAATCGAGGTGATTGCCGAGCGTCTTGATCAA
>JANPNJ010000478.1:0-3126 GCA_031427395.1 Burkholderiales bacterium | reverse complement strand
TGGGTGACCGAAGTCGATCCGATCTGCGCGTTGCAGGCGGCGATGGAGGGCTACCGCGTGGTGACCATGGAATACGCCGCCGACAAGGCTGATATTTTTGTCACCGCCACCGGCAACTACCACATCATCACCTTTGACCATATGGCGAAAATGAAAAACCAGGCCATCGTCTGCAACATCGGCCACTTTGACAACGAGATCGATGTCGCCTCGATTGAAAAAAACTGCCAGTGGGATGAAATCAAGCCGCAGGTCGATCATGTGATATTCCCCGACGGCAAAAAAATCATCCTGTTGGCCAAAGGCCGCCTGGTCAATCTCGGCTGCGGCACCGGCCACCCGAGCTATGTGATGTCGTCCTCGTTTGCCAACCAGACCATCGCGCAGATCGAGCTCTACACCAACACCACAAAATACCCGGTCGGTGTGTACACCCTGCCCAAACATCTCGACGAAAAAGTCGCGCGGCTGCAACTCAAAACACTGAATGCGCAATTGACCGAGCTCACCGATGTGCAGGCCAATTACATCCATGTGTCAAAGCAGGGGCCGTACAAGGCGGATACGTACCGGTATTGATTGCCGCGAGGCTTGTGTTGGTGTCATTATGGAGCCATAATGACACCACACATCTGTTTTGGAGGCAAAATGGGCATCAATCTTTCGATTAAAAATGTTCCCGAGACGCTGGCAGAAAAACTTCGCCAGCGTGCGGTGACCAATCATCGCTCCCTTCAGGGGGAATTGATGGCGCTGCTGGAGGCGACGTGCGGTGGGGGTGATCACGCCTCCCGAGGGCAAAGCCGCGCCGCCACTAATGCCACGAAGGCCGCATCAATTGCCGAAATCGGCACCAAGTTGCGACAGATCTGTCCGATCAACAGCAATATTCCAGAAAATCAAACGTCGGTCAAAATCGTTCGGCGCATGCGCGACGCACGCGATGGTACTCAATGGCGTGACCCCAAGCACCATCAGAAGGGTTTTTGATGGTTACGCGCCTGATTGTTGCTGAGCCGCCTGCTGCTTATATGAAGCGCGCTTATCGTGTGGTCGATAGCTCAGTACTCGCTGCATGGTTGTTTGGCGAGCCTCGCTGTGATGAGGCCGAGGCGCTTATGCAAGGGTGGCATCTTGCCGCACCACTGATCATCGACTACGAAATTGCCAACATTGGGATGAGCAAACTGCGGAGCAAGTTATTGGAGACAAAAACAGTTGAATCCATTCTCAGTCAATACGTGAGAACGGGGATAGAAAAATTTTCGCCAGATCCATGTGCACTTTTCGACATGGCCGCAAAGTACAGGCTTACCTGTTACGACGCGGCCTATTTGCTGCTGGCGGACCAACTTTGCGCTCCACTCGTCACTTTTGACGAAATGCTTGGGAAGGCGGCATTGGCGCATTTTGCCAAGACCAAAACAGGATAATTTTTATGTCGAGCAACCACCATTTTTCCTTTGAATTTTTCCCGCCCAAAACCGCCGAGGGCGCGGCCAAGCTGGTTGATGTGACCAAACAGCTCGGCCAACTCAATCCGGCGTTTTTTTCGGTGACGTTCGGCGCGGGCGGATCGACCCAGGAGGGCACGCTGACAACGGTGCAGACCATCCGCGCGATGGGTTATGCGGCGGCACCGCATTTGTCGTGCATCGGCTCCACGGTCGAGAGCATCCGGCGGATATTGCAGCAATACCGTGACGCGGGCATCAAACACATTGTTGCCCTGCGCGGGGACTTGCCATCGGGCATGGCGCAGGCCGGCGAGTTCCGCCATGCGTCGGATTTGGTGACGTTTATCCGCGCTGAACACGGCGACCATTTTCATCTGGAGGTCGCCGCCTATCCCGAATATCACCCGCAAGCGCGCCACGCGTTTGACGACATGAAAAATTTCAGGAATAAAGTGGATGCCGGCGCCAACTCGGCCATCACCCAATATTTTTTCAACGCTGACGCCTACTTTCATTTTGTTGACGAGGTGCGCGCGATGGGGGTGTCGATTCCGATTGTGCCCGGCATCATGCCGATCGCCAAGTTCTCGCAGTTGGCGCGGTTTTCGGATGCCTGCGGGGCGGAAATCCCGCGTTGGATCCGGCGCAAGATGGAGGCGTACGGTGACGACAGTGCTTCGATCCGGGCCTTTGGCCTCGATGTGGTCACCGATCTTTGCATCCGCTTGCTCGAAGGCGGCGCGCCGGGAATCCATTTTTACACCATGAACGCGGCCGGGCTCACGAGCACCATTTGCCAGCGCCTGGGCAAATAGCCGGATACGCTACTCTCGATAGAGCACAAATCCTATGCGACGCATTGCTGTTCCAGAAATGAAATTCTGTCCTTGGTTCGCGTGGGAGAAGCGAGGAAATGTACTTCTATGCAAAAAGCCCGGCATCTACCTTTTGTCAATTACCCGGAAAAATCTCGAAGGTCTCCCCACAAATTGGGGCGACGTGTCATACATTGGAATGACAAATTCGCGCCAAGGCTTGCTTGGGCGTTGGCAGCAGTTCTTCAACTCAGTTCGAGGGAAAGATGGGCACAGCGGCGGCAACACGGTTTTCGCTGATCTCGGACATTACGAGACATGGAAGAAGAAGCTGTTTGTTGCCGCAATGCCCATCGAATGCAGCGTTGACCCTCCAACCGAGCAAGACCCCATCAAGATGGGTTGGGTCGCTTACCTCGAATATGAGGCGTTCGCTGAATATAATCGTCATTTCCCGGCTCGCGGCAAACCGCGTTACAACACGCGGTGAGCCATCGCGCTCTAATTTGAACGATTCAAAATCGAGGCTCTGCCGATGAAGTTTGAATGGAATCCGTCAAAGGCCGTTGCAAACCTCACCCAGCATGGCGTTTCATTTGATGAAGGTGCCACTGCTTACAAGGCAAAAAAAATCGGGCACAAGGCCCGATTTTTTGAAGCGCGGTGTTGAAACGAATCACCACACGACGATCAATTACTTCTTCGCTGGTTCTGCTTTTTTGTCGTCCATCATCTTTTTGCATTCAGCCTTCATTTTGTCGTCGGCTGTTTTCGCATCCATCTTTTTGCAGGTTTCCATTTTCTTGTCCGCGTCTTTCATGGCGCCGCCGTGAGCCGCTGCGAAAGCGCCCATA
>JANPNJ010000477.1:0-2307 GCA_031427395.1 Burkholderiales bacterium | reverse complement strand
TGGCGCACCGCCCAGAAAAAGCCAAACGCCCACGAACTGTGGGCGTTTGTCAGGTGAAACAAATTCAACTTTTTGGTTTGTGCATCAATTCACCTGGCAACAATCACCGCGCAAGCGACACGCGGGCCGGCATTACCGGTGGGCTGTGTCTTGTAGTCGTCCGGATCACGATGGACGATGAGTCCGCGCCCGACCACACTGTTTGCGCCTGGCGCAACCTTCAACAAATCGAGAGTGATCGAAAGACGTGCGGTTCCCTGTGTGTCCGCCACCAGCGACGGCAAGTCGCCAGCGTGCCGCTCGGAGTTGCTGTGGTGCGCATGACCCTTGCCACCGGGATTGAAGTGGCCTCCAGTGCTCATGCCATCCCCACTACTGCAGTCGCCCTTTTCATGAATGTGAAATCCATGCTCTGCGCCCGCCTTCAGCCCTTTGACCTCGGCAACAATACGAACCTTGTCACCCACTTGTGTGAAAGTGACCGTTCCGCTCGCTTGGTTGCCTTTGGTTGGCTCCAGGGTTGCAACCGCCGACGGGCCGCCGGCGGACATGCTGGCACAACCCGTTAATGCGAAGGCGGCCATCAAAATGGCACTGGTTCGTAATGACATTTACTTGTTCCCTTAGGATTCGCTTACTTCTTGGCCGGTGCAGGGGTTGCGGTCTTTGCTGGTGCTGCTGCCGGTGAGGCAGCTTTTGCAGGTGCCGCAGGCACCGGTGCCGCCGCGACCACAATCGGGGTTGGCTTTGGCACAGGCTTGCCCGCCTTTTTCATGTTGGCCTGAAAATTTGTCACGGCCTTGCCTTCGTATCTGGCTTGGTCAGCCTTGGTTTTTTCCGCTGTCGCTTTGTCTTTTTCAGCCTTGGCGGCCGCGGCGGCGGGATCAACAGGTGGCGGTGGCGGCAATTTTGCCAACACACCGGTGGCAAATGCGCAAAGTGCGGCCGCGATAATGATTTTTCCGATTGTCATGTCGCTCTCCTAGTCGCCGGCCACGGGTTGCGCATTGCCGCTGGGCTTGGCCTTGGCGCCACCCTTGCCGGACTTGACCTCGTCGTGCCAGATTTCGTGGTGTTCCTTTGCCCAGGTCTCATCGACGTAGCCTTCACGCATGCCCTTGTAGGCACCTTCCACGCCGATGGTGCCCATGTAGATGTGTGCGCACGATGCCGCCATGAAGACAATGGCAATGATGCCATGCACCAGATTGGCCTCGGCCATCAGCTCGCGGGTGCTGTCCCAATTCGGGAACAACAAAATCAGGCCGGAGGCGCTGATGAGAACCCCCATCACCACGATGGACAGCCAGAACCAGATTTTTTCGCCACCGTTGAAGCGGCCGGACGGCACATGCTTACCGGACAACATGCCGCCGAATTTCGACAGCCAGGTGAAATCCATCGCTTTCATGTAATTGTCTTTGACGAACAACACAAAAAACGCCACGATGGAAAACATGAACAAGGGGCCGACAAAATCATGGATGCCTTTCATGATTTGCGCCAGCCACGAAAAGCCGGTGGCACCGAACAGGGGCATGAGAATATGCTTGCCGAACAACAACACGATGCCGGACAGTGCCAGCGCAACAAAAGAAATCGCCATGGTCCAATGCACCATGCGTTCGGCGGAATTAAAACGCTCAATCAATTTGCCGCTGGCCGGATGTTGCAGCTTGATCGGCCCTTTGATAAAAAAGAACACCAACAACACGGCCGGGGCGATGACCAGCAGGATGCCGCCGTAGAAGGTCACCGGGCCGTTGCGTATTTCCCGCCACCACTGGCCTTTGTCCTCAATCAGCACATTCATTTCGCGTCCCGGTACCGACGCATACTGCGGCTTCAATTCCACATCCGCCCATTTCGGCGGGACATTCCAGCCGGGAGCGGCAGTGCTGCCCGCGGGCAATGCCGGGGCGGCTTTGGCAGTGGGTGCGGCAGCGGCAGCCGGGGCGGCAACAGGGGTGGCAACTGCTGCGGGCGCGGCTTTGGTTGCCGCCGCAGCGGGCGCGGCGGTTTGCGCATGAACACCTGCCGTCAGCGCCATGGCGGCGGCGACAGGCAACACAAAACGAGGCAACACAAAACGAGGCAAAATAAAACGACAGGCACGGGCAGTCATATTCAACGATGCGAATTTCATCAGTTGTTCCTCCGGATTGTTTTTTTGGTTATAGCGGGCTGCGATACGGGCCAGCCTGGCTATTTGATCTCGGTGCGCAAATATTCGTTTTGGGTTTTGGTGCGTTCGGCCAGCGTGGTTTCCCATTTTTTCCGGTCACCGCCAAAACGCGCGTCGTCGGC
>JANPNJ010000476.1:0-3672 GCA_031427395.1 Burkholderiales bacterium | reverse complement strand
AACCACGCCGTTGTGGATGATTATTGTGTTCGGCGAAATTTTTCCCGCCGCCGCACTCGCGTATTTTGGTTGGCGACGTTGTACGCGTTCGCCTGACCGCGCATGGCCGAACGCGCTGTGGATTGCGTTCTACATGACGGTACCGTTGTTTGTTTATGACTATTTATATCTCGCGGTGCATCAGGCGCGCGGCTGGGCGTTCCTCGAAACACACTGGTATCTGACGGCGTTTTATGTGATTCCGTGGTTGTTGTTGCCGGTCATCGCGGTGCGCGTGCGGGCAGCGCATAAAATCTAAAACTCACCATCCAGCTTGCCGTTTGCGGCATTTTCGCCCCGAAACGCCCGCCAATAGGCGTGTTTGTCATTTTGTCGGTGCTTCCACCAGATCGCGATAGGCGTGCCAGGTCGCGTGCCCGACCAGCGGGCCGGTCAGCAGCAATCCGAGGTAGGCGGTGGCGAAACCAAAACCAATCAGCAATACAATCAGCGCCGCCCAGAACAGCATGGCGCCCGGATTTTTCAGCAGACAAGTGACACTGACCAAAGCGGCCGTGATGGCATCACTGCGGCGGTCAAGCAGGAACGGAATGGATACGGCGCTGAAGGCAAACACCAACATGGCAAACAACAAGCCCACGCCAAAAAAGACCAGCAGGAACGCGACGTTTTTCATCTCGGCCAACTGTGCGGCAAACGCGGCCCAGGTCGGCATTGCCCGTGACTCAAACAAGGCAAAGGCCAGCAACGAGGCGCGCGCCCAGAGCAAATACAACACGGTCAGGATCAAAACATAAATGCCGATTCCGCCTGCGTTTTCACGCCACGCCACCAGCGAGTGGCGAAAATCAACCGCGTCCCCACGCTCACGCTGGCGCGACAAATCGTACAGGCCTATGGCGAGAAACGGGCCCAGCAGCACAAAGCCCATGGCCAGCGTGGAGGTGTAGTCGATGGCAAAACGAAACACCACCAACAACAACAATCCCAGCGCGGCGAAACAAAATCCGTAGAACAGGCTCGCCTTTGGGCTGGCGCGAATATCCGCCCAGCCCAGGGCGAGCCAGGTGAGCGGGCGCGTGACCGGCACCGTGCGAATGGCCGGAAAACCAAAGTGCGGGTGCGCTGGTTCCATCGGTGCCGATTGCACACGCTGCCGATTGTCAGCGCACGCCGGCCATCACCAGCGCCACTGCCGCCGTGAGTTTTTTCGCATACGGCACATGCAAAAATTCGTTCGGGCCGTGGGCGTTGGATTTGGGTCCCAACACACCCGTCACCAACATTTGTGCGTCGGGAAATTTTTCGCCGAGCATGCCCATGAAAGGAATGGTGCCGCCCTCACCCATGTAGGCGGCCGGTTTGCCGTAGCAGGTTTGTGATGCATGGTCGAGCAATGTCGTCAGCCACGACTGCGCGGCGGGGGCGTTCCAGCCGGTGGCCGATTGTTCATAGTGGAATGTGACCTGGGCCGAGTATGGCGTGTCGCTCTCCAGTGTTTGCTTCATGGATGCGGCGGCGGCGGGTGCATTCACCAACGGTGGCAGGCGCAATGAAAGTTTCAGCGCGGTGTACGGGCGTTGCACATTGCCGGCGGAGGCAATCGGCGGCAGGCCGTCGGCACCGGTGACGGCGAGTGCCGCGCGCCAGGTGCGATTCAAAATCAATTCGACCGGGTCCTTTGTTGTTGGCTGCACAAACACAAATTTGCCGTCGTCGCCGCAGCAACTGTCCCACGGGAAACGTTGCCACATCGCTTCGCCCAAAATGACAGCGGCCTGTTTGGCCTGTTCAATACGCTCATGGGGAATGGCACAATTGAACACACTCGGTTTGACCACGCCGGTGCGCGAATCATCGATGCGGTCGAGCAATTGCCGCGCCACCCGAAAAGACGAAGGCACCACGCCACCGGCATCGCCCGAATGCACACCCTCGGTCAGCATATTGACAGTGAGCGTGCCGTTGACCAGGCCACGCAGCGAGGTGGTGACCCACAGTTGATCGTAATTGCCCGCGCCGGAATCGAGCGCGATCACCAGCTTCACGTCACCCATGCGCGCGGCGAGTGCATTGAGATAAAACGGCAAGTCAACACTGCCGCTTTCCTCACAGGTTTCGATCAAGCCCACACAGCGCGGCCGCGCCACACCTTGATTGTCCAGCGCAACAATGGCGGCGAGCGCCGCGAATACCGCGTAGCCGTCATCGGCGCTGCCTCGGCCATACAGCTTGCCGTCCTCAAGCAGTGGTGTCCACGGCCCAAGGTCGGCGCGCCAGCCGGTCATCTCCGGCTGTTTGTCGAGGTGGCCGTAGAGCAGGATGGTTTGGTCGTGGCTGCGTTCTCCGGTGGCCGGAATGTCAAAAAACAACACGGGGGTGCGATCGCCCTCGCGTATCACTTCCATGGTCAGCCCCGCGACATTTTGCGCGGCAACCCAGGCGCGCGCCTGCTCGATGGCGGCATCCAGAAAACCATGTTTGGCCCAGTCAGGGTCAAAGCCCGGCGACTTGGCCGGCAGCTTGATGTATTCGATGAGCTGCGGAACAATTTCGCTGTCCCACTTGGCATCAATATCGGCGACCAGTTGGTCGTGGTTGACGGCAATATTGGGTATGGCGTCGCGTGCGGTCATGATGGGCTTTCAGTGGTGGCGGGATTATGGTTTGGCAAGCTTTGGAATTTCGGCAATGCGCGCTTATTTGACCTCACGCGCCTTGCATTCAATCGGCGTGTATTTCACCGGCAGATCGGTTTTGTCGGGCCCGGCGATGAGCATGCCGACGGGCACGGGTGCCGCCGAACAAATCCAGGAGACGGGCACCGCCTGCTGCCCCTCCACATAGGCCGGGCGCACAGTGAGCACCTTGCCAAGCAAATTGCTGTTCACCGAATTGCCCCAAGTGACGTGCACCGCGCCATCCTGCACGCTGATGCCGGTGACATGTTTGCCGACCAGCTTGGCCGCCTCGGGCAGCCCCGCCTCAACATTGTCCGCAGGCATTTTGCCGGTGAGGGCATAAAACGTGGCCACATTGCGCTTGGCGACATCGATCAACGGCGCGCTTTCCTTGATCTGCCCGCGCACGGCCGCAATCGAAAAATCCGGCAGCGCCAGCGCCGCCAATATGCCCAAAACCGCCAACACAATGGCAATTTCGATCAACGAAAATCCCGCAGTTTTATTCATCATGATTTTTTCAAGTTAGTAGCGTGCACTGCCCGGTGTGCGCGGAAATGGAATCACATCGCGCACATTCGACAGGCCGGTCGCATAGGAAATGGTGCGCTCAAACCCCAAACCAAAACCGGCATGCGGCACCGTGCCGTAGCGCCGCAGGTCACGGTACCAACTGTAATGCGCGGGGTCGAGGCCTGACTCAATCATGCGGGCATCCAGCACCTCGAGGCGCTCCTCGCGCTGCGAGCCGCCGATGATTTCACCAATGCCGGGGGCCAGCACATCCATCGCCGCCACCGTCTTGTTGTCATCGTTCAGGCGCATGTAAAACGCCTTGATCTCTTTCGGGTAATTCATCAGCACCAGGGGGCCGTTGACATGTTTTTCCGCGAGGTAGCGCTCGTGCTCGGATTGCAGGTCAATGCCCCATTTCACCGGGTACTCGAATTTTTCTTTTGAATTTTCCAGAATCCTGATTGCCTCGGTGTAA
>JANPNJ010000475.1:0-5102 GCA_031427395.1 Burkholderiales bacterium | reverse complement strand
TCGAGAAACGCGGCCATGTCCTCGCCGCCGAAGTTCAGCGTCGGCTCGGTGAGTTGCCGTGCCGCCATGCGATCAAGCTCGGGGATTTCTTCCTCGGCGGTTTTTTTGTCGATGGGTTTGTAGCCCCACTCGATGGCAAATTTGTCGTAGGGACCGATTTTTGGCACAAAGCTGGTGATGCCGTCTCCCGGCTGCGCGACCGAATTAAACCGGCCGTAGGACATGATGGAGGCCACCGTGCCATTTATGTTGGCGAATGCCGGATCACGCAATTGTTTGACGCTGAAGCCGGTGGCACCGCGGTGGTTATGGCGCAAGCCGAGTGTGTGGCCGATTTCATGCGCCACCACCGAACGCAGCAATTCGCCCATCACCTCGTCCGGTATCGGCAGCCTGTCGATGCGTGGGTCGGCGGCACCGGCCTGGATGAAGTATTGCTGCTCGAGCAGCTTCAGCAAATCATGCCAAAAAATAACGTGCGCGGAAATCACCTCTCCCGAGCGCGGGTCATAAACATTGGGGCCCATGGCATTGGCAATCGGCATCGCCACCCAGCGGATCACCGAATAACGCGCGTCCTCTGGATCCCACAGTGGATCTTCTTTTTTGGTCGGTGCCATTTTGGCGACGAGCGCATTTTTGAAGCCGGCCTGTTCAAATGCGGCATTCCAGTCCTCGATGCCCTGCAACATCGGCTTGCGCCATTTTTCCGGCACCTCCTGCGTCACATACACCACAATCGGTTTGATCGGCTCGGAAACAGCGGCAGTGGGGTCTTTTTTCTCCATGCGATAACGGGTGATGAATTCGCGCGTGCGGGTGCCGCTGCGCTCGCCGCCGTATTCGATAAACGGTTCGGTGAAATAACCCACACGATCATCGGCGAAACGACCGCGCATGGGTGTTTCCGGCAGCCGCGCCAGGCTGTAATGCAGTACCGCCGTGCGCGACGGATTGCGTGTCACCAGCGGCATGGGTGGCGCCATTCCCATGCCCGGCTGCGGCATGGGGAATGACACAAAAGTCAGGGTCGAGCGCACTTCCACATTGTGCGGAAACACTTTCACCGGCCCCACGCTGCTGCGCGAGGGATCAACCCCGCCAAAACCCATCGGCCCCATGTTGCGCGCGTCGATCAGATCACTCGAAGTCGAGAGCAACAAACGCGAGGCGTCGATCACCGGCCACTTTTCTTTTGGTGGTGGGGGTGATGGAATAGCAGGCACCGGGACGGCTTTCACCACCGCCTCTGCGCCGGTTTTTTTCGGCTCGACTTTCAATACAACAGTGGGAAGCGCTTTGATTTGGGTTGCCGTGGGAGCAACTTCCGTGGCTGGCGGCACCTTGTCTTTTTCCGCTTTCTCCTTGTCCGCCTTTTCTTTGTCAGCTTTTTCTTTCTCGATGGCAGCCTTTTCATCCGCGCGCAACTCCAGCGAGCGTTCACTGCCCTCGGCCTCAACCGCAAACGACAGCACAATCGGCGCGAGATCAATATTTTCGACCGCTTCCTTGATGTCGCCGATGGCGCGATTGCGGTACGACACCGAGCGCAACAAGATGCGGTTTTCAACACGCTCAAATCGCAGCACCCGATAGCCGAGTGGCAACCCGTTGAAGCCGCCGCCGGCGCTGGCCTGCGAAATTTCCACCGACCACAACAAATCGCGTCCCAGCAAACTTTCTGGTATCTCGAAAAAATGCCGGTCTTTTACCTTGTGGTGCAACAACATGCCACGCGAGGTTTTGGCATCCTTGGTGATGACATCGGCGTATTTGCGCGGCTCGCCGGGCGCGGGCAAGGCCACTGGTGGGGGGGTGGGGGCGGCCACAGGAATTTTTGTCGGTGCCACCGGTGCGTTGACTATCGAACACGATGTCAGCAAAAACACCGTAGCGGCGGCGAGTGAATATAATTTAAGTGGCAACATTTATTTTGTCCGGCTGTACCATTGTCCCAAGCGGGTTTTTTATTATGCCCAAGAACAGCCCCATGCTTCCCGTTACATTCCCCAATTGAAAATCAGGACAATTGCAATGCGAAATTTTTTCACCGCACACCCCCAGAGTGTCAATGAAACCTATTGGCAACACATGGCGGTGGCGCTGGGGTTTGCGATGGCGCTGTTCGGTGCCGGGTTCGCGGCGCTGGTGCATGCCTTCTTCCCGGCATGGTTTGAAAAAACCGCCAGCCGGAAAATAATGCAATTGCATGAGCGGCTGCAGAATTCAAGAGCAAAGTCAGCCAATGACAAGGTGTTTCAGCCTAAAACATCTGAAACGGCACGTCATATATAGACTTTGCAAAAGTTTTCAGAATATCGATGACTTCACCATCGCCTGAACCGGGAAATTCTTCTATCTATTTGAAAAATTTGGTTTTTTTACTGGCTTTTTGCCATCCCATCGCGTAAACTTGTGCAATGCAGCAACGGTTTTCCCGTTGCAATGCAACCGCAGTAAACAAGTTCATCGTCCCCCGCCCCGCTTTCCTCTTTTCAGGCTGTTGTTTCCAGGCCTTTCTCGAATCGCATATAGGTTGGTGCCGATGTTGGCGCATCATCCGCGATTTTCAAATGTTTGACTGAAATCGTAACCACACGCTAAATTTTCGTGTGCTGGCTTGGCTGTGCCGCTTTTTGCGATCAAGTTGGTCGCGCAACGATTTTCTTTGCCCTTTGCGGGGCAAAGCGGTCACGATTGAAAGTTGAAAATGAAATTTGAAACACTCGGCTTGAACAAAGCCCTTCTCGAAGCCATTGCCGCCACCGGCTACACCGATCCCACCGACGTGCAAGCGCGTACGATTCCCGAGGTCCTGGCCGGCAGTGATGTGCTGGTGTCCTCACAAACCGGCAGTGGCAAAACCGCCGCCTTCATGCTGCCTGCGTTGCAAATCCTGAGTGAGCCGCATCCGGTCGCCGGTCGCGGCCCGCGTGTCTTGGTGCTCACACCCACACGTGAACTCGCCATGCAGGTCACCAAGGCCGCCGAAGTTTATGGCGTCAAAATGAAACGCATCAAGACCATCTCCATTGTCGGTGGCATGCCCTACCCGGTGCAAAACCGCCTGCTGAAAGCGGGCGTGGATATTCTGGTGGCCACACCCGGCCGCCTGCTCGATCAAATGCAATCGGGGCGTGTGGATTTGTCGCGCTTGCAGATTCTGGTGTTCGACGAAGCCGACCGCATGCTCGACATGGGCTTCAAGGACGACATCGACGCCGTGGTCGCGCAGGTGCCCAAAGACCGCCAGACCCTGTTGTTCTCGGCGACACTCGACAACAGCATCACCGCCATGGCCGGCGACATGATGAAAAACCCGGTGCGCATTGACGTTTCCGGCCACAAGACCCGCCACGAAAACATCGAGCAGCGCCTGCACTTTGCCGACGACCTCGCCCACAAAAACCGCCTGCTCGACCATCTGTTGCGCGACACCGATTTGCACCAGGCGATTGTGTTCACCTCGACCAAACGCGCCGCCGACGATCTGGCGCTTGATCTCATCAATCAAGGCCACGCCGCTGCTGCCCTGCACGGCGACATGAAACAAGGTGCGCGCACCCGCACCCTGGAAAACCTGAAACGCGGCAGGGTACGCGTGCTGGTGGCCACCGACGTGGCCGCGCGCGGCATCGACGTGCAGGGAATTTCCCACGTCATCAATTTTGATCTGCCACGCCAGGCCGAAGACTACGTCCACCGCATTGGCCGCACCGGCCGCGCCGGCCGCAGTGGTGTGGCGATTTCTCTCGCCAACGTGCGTGAAAATTTCCAGGTGAAAATCATCGAACGATTCACCACCCAGACCATCCCGGTCATCAGCATCCCCGGCATGGAACCCAAACAAAAAGTGTTTGATAAGCCGCCTCCTGGCAAACGTTTTGGTCGCAGCGGTCCTCCGCGCGGGGCAAGCAGTGGCTTTGGTGGCAACGGTGGTGTCCGTCATGAACGTGCTGACAGCAGCAAGTGGTCAAAAGACGGCGGTTCAAAATCGAGCTATGCCAAACCGGGAAACACCCATAACGCCAAACCTGCGTTTGCCAAATTTGATGGTAAGAGCGAGCACAAGTTTGCCGGCAAACCCAGCGCCGGATTCGTCGGCAAGGCACTGCCCGCCGGCAACAGTGATGGCGGCTGGAAAAAAGCCAGCAATTTTTCCGGAAAATAAACGCCGTTGGTTTCACGTAAAAATGCCCGCGATTGCGGGCATTTTTTTGTCATTCCAAACGGTTTTGGGTGAGGAATCTCATCCGTGTTATCTCGCACTTCAAAAAACGAGATTCCTCGTCGCACCATAAAACTGTGCTCTGTCGGAATGACAAGTTTTTTGTGACGCGTGCATTTACAGTGGGTGCAATACCCGCAACTCCAGCGCCACCGATGTATCCGCATCACTGAAAAAAATTTGGCCTTCCTGGATGGTCGCGGTGAGCACCATGTTGCGATCCACCAGCCCTGCCAGCGCACGGCTTGCTTCCTGCGGCACATCCCACACCTTCAGCCGCACCTGTTTCGCCAACTCTTTTTTGTTCTGCTGCCACCAGACATCCACACCCCGCCCGCCATAGGTGTACAACATTACCGCGTCAGCCTTGCCGCAGGCGCGCCTGAGCAGCCGCTCCTCCGGCAGCCCGACTTCAATCCATTGCAGGACGGCACCGGTCAAATCACGCCGCCACAATGCCGGCTCGTCGTCGCTCGAGATGCCCTTGCCAAATTCGAGCCGCTCATGGGCGTTCAAGGCAAACGCCAACAGCCGCACCATCATGCGCTCATCGGTTTCGGAGGGGTGGCGGGCGATGGTCAGTGAAAAATTGCCGTACACGCCGCGATCAATATCGGAAACCGCCAGCTCGGCTTTGAAAATCGTGGCCTTGATCGCCATGGGTCATTCAGACGCAGGCGGACCCGCCACCACATGAATCTCGCTGTCGCCGATTTGCACCACTTGCCCTGCGCGGATTTTATTGCGCTTGCGCAGCTCAACCAAGCCGTTGACCTTGACCACACCAGTGGTCACCAGTGCGCCGCCCGCGCCGCCGCTGTCGGCAAAGCCGGTCAGCTTGAGCAGGTGGTTGAGTTCGATGTATTCGTTGCTG